>NC_014931.1:6300000-6550056 GCF_000184745.1 Variovorax paradoxus EPS
GCGGCAGATCAAGCTGTGGGTGAAGCCCGAATCCGCCGCGGAAATCGATGCGGCCCAGTGCCTACCGGGGCGCGTGATGGCCGAGGACATCGCGGCGATGGCGCTGTTCCTCGCCGCCGACGATTCGCGGATGTGCACCGCGCAGGATTACGTGGTGGACGCCGGCTGGATCTGAAGCCTTTCGCCGCTCCCTTCAAAGCAAAAAGCCCGGCAGTGCCGGGCTTTTTTGGTTGAGCGAACCGAAGGGCGATCAGTCGCGCAGTTCAGCAGGCAGCGTGCCGCCATTGGCTGCGATGCGGGTCATCACCTGCTTGTGCAGGCCGATGTTCCATTCGGCCGAACCCGGCTCGCCGTCGCTGTAGAGAATTTCGCTGGCCAGCTCCTTGCGCGCGGCGAGGCTGCTGTCCAGGCCCAGCAACTTGAGCAGGTCGACGATCGAGGTGCGCCAGTTCAGGCTGGCGGCACCAGGCATTGCGTCGAGGATCGCTGGCACGTCGCCCAGCGGGATCGAGGGCGGCGGTGCCGCAACGGCCGGTGCGCCCGGTGCAGGCGCCGGCGGTGCGGCGACGACTTCAGCGGCGTTGGCCGACGGAAAAATCTTGGAAAAAATCTTGCCGAAAAAGCTCATGGAAGGAGGTCCTCGTCGTGTGTTGTGGAGGCCGGGCGACGCATGAAAGTGAACGCCGGCTGCGTGCGAAATGCAGCGCAGGCCAAGGTTCTAACACTTTGCGGCGACAGCTTCGCCAAAAAGGATGACCACGCAGCGTGCGGAATACCCGCTCGCAGTGGAAAGATTCCGTGCCTCCGCGCCCCCTCAAGCCGGCGCTGTGCCGCCACCGGCCACCGCATGCGCCGAGGTGCCGCAGGCGTGGCAAAACTTCGAGAACGCACTCTTGCGCGATTCGCATTGGCCGCAGTGATCGAACAGACCGATGCCGCAGTGCGGGCAGAAATCGATCTCGCCGTTCTTCAGGTCGACCGGCCGTTCGCAGCCTGGGCATACGCCCTTGCCGAGCCGCGCGAGCGCGACGTCGTAGCTCAACTCCTCGCGGCGCACCTGGTCGGGCTGCTGCTCGGCGAGCTTCTGGCGCGCGAGGTAGGCGTTGAGCGCAACGATCGCGTAGCGCCCCACGAGCACCGTGAGCAAGATGCCCACCACGTAGCGCACATAGCCGCCGTAGCTCGGCAGGTAGGGCACCAACTCCACGAAGAACGCGAACAGCGCAAAGAAGATGAAGCCCCAGACGAACGGCCAATAGGTGCTCTTGCGCTTTTTCGCGAACAGCCAGCCGGCCACGGCCAGCAGCGGCAGCGTGAGCGCGAGGCGGTAGGCGAACACCCGCAGCTCGATGCGCCGGTACTCGGCATCGAGCTTCACCTGCGCATCGCGCTCCAGTTCCGCGAGCGTCGTGCGGGCGCGCTGCTCGGCCTGGCGCGCATCGAGCATGATTTTTTGCTGCGCGTTGACCTGGCGCTGGACGGCGTCTTCCTTCTGCTTGAACGCGTCGAGCGCCTTGGTGCGCGCGATGAGTTCGGTGTCCTGGTCGGGCTGCGCGGTGGCGCGGCGGGTGGCGATCCAGTTGCCGAAGGTCTCGCGCGCATTGGCGCTGGCCTGCTGCGCGGCATTGAGCTGCAGGCGGATCTGGTCGAGGTCGCGTGAGGCCTGAAGCTCGGCGGCCTCGGAGGCCTTGATGGTGTCGCGCAGCGGCTCGGCCGCGGGCAGGTCGATGAAGTCGTCGATGCCGCGCACGCGCTCGACCTGCGGCAGGTCGCCGACGACCGTGCTGCCCAGGCCGATCAGGAAGCTCGCGAACACCAGCGCCACGAGCCAAAGGCCGCGGCGGAACCATTTTTCGGACAGGCGCAATGACTTGCTCATTCGTTTTCTTTCTGAAGATTTCTTCTTACTGCAGCTTGAACGCCACCGGCGCCGCACCCAGCCCCGCGCGCGGCATCCACGCGAAGACCGAGTCGACCGTCACCGTCTCGATGCGGTCCGAGAACCGCTTTTCGTTCGGGTGATCGTCGAAGGCGATGTTGGCCGAGCCCACGCGGCCGCCGAGGCGCGTCAGCGGACCGAGCTTCAGCGTGGTCGGCTCATAGCCCTTGAACTGCATCCACGCCTGCGCCTGCGCGCGGTTGTTGATGGTGGCGGGCTCCATGGCGGCGGCCAGCGTCTCGACAGCCCATTGGTTCGACTGCTGGTACTTCTGTCCCCATGCGTAGCTCACGATGCTGTAGGGCGCCACGTTGAGCCGCACGATGCGCGAAGGCGACTCGCCGAGCGCGGCCAGCAACTGCGTCTGCACCTGCGGCGTAGGAACCACCCAGGCGGCCTCGTAGCGCCACAGGTCGTCGAGGAAGAACTCGCCCAGCCCCTGCCGATAGACCGCCGCCACCGCCGTGCCGCACTGGTTGAGCTTGTGCACCACGCGCCACGGGCCCTCGTCGGTCTTGTAGGCGATGCCCAGGTGCGAGTAGCGCAGGCCGTACTTGCTCAGGTCCTGCCCCGCACGCGCCAGCAGCACGACACGGGCGCCGCTCGCGTCGAGCTGCTGCGAGGTGCGCTCGGCCAGTTGCATGCCCTTGACGATGAGCGCCGGGCTCGGCTTGACCTGCTCGCACGAGCGGCCGGCCTGCGCCTGGAGCGCCGCGAACGCAAGCAGGCACACCGCAAGCGCGCGCTTCATGACAGCCTCTCGTTGTGCAACAGCGCGCGGCCGATGGCGTTCGGAACGAAGGCCAGCACCTCGCCCGCGGCCGAGAGCACGACACCGCTGCCGATCACGCTGACCAGGACCGCCGTGCCGACCGATGCGCCCGCACCGTTGGCGGCGCGCCCCATCACCTTGACGCTGGCACGCGCGCCGTCCGACGCGCGTTCCAGCACATAGACGGTGCCGTCGGCCGACGCTTCGACGGCGACCACCGCGAGCGTCGAGCCGCCCACAGACAGCGCCGCGGGCACCGCGACTACCGCCGTGGCCGATGCGCCAACGACGGAGGCCGCGCCGATCACCGAGGCGACGGGCATCAGCGAGAGCGCGACCGAAGCATCGCTCTGGGCCTGTGCGTGAAGAGGAGCCGCGACACCCGCGAACGCGGTGCAGACAGCGAGAGCAAGCGTGGCAATCGACTTTTTCATGACGTTCTTTCGTTGGTTGACGGTGGGTGGAATACAGCGGCTCATTCGGCCGAGGCGGAAGCAGCAGCCTCCTGGCGGGCGGCGCGGCGGCCTTGCAGTCGCGCGTCGATCAGGTCGGCTTCATGGCGGTCGCGCAGCGTCTTGGCCAGCGTGAAAACCGAACTGATGAGGAACAGCCAGCTCACGCCCAGGAAGGCCTTGTAGGCGTCGTTGATCTCCATGCGGACCAGGCCCCAGCCGGTCAGGCCCATCGCGGTGAAGAAGCTGCCCCAGACCACGAGGCGCCACATCGGCACGTCGCGGCTGGTGGTGCCTTCGGCCTGCTGGTTGTCGCGGATGAACTTCGCCAGCATGAAGGCGGTGCTCAGGCAGAACACGTAGCCCATCACCATGAACGCCCGGTCCAGCGCCTCGCCCGGCAGCCAGCTCAAGCCGGTGGCGCAGAGGAAGACGGCGACGGCGAACGACGCCCAGACCTGGAACTGCCAGGCTCGCGTGTCACGCTGGATCGAAACGGTGGTGGATGAAAAGGGTTGCATGAGTGCCTCGCGGCGTTGTGAAGGTGGGCGAATGATGGTTCGCCACCGCACCGCGGGACTCGAATGCTTCGACCAGTGGCGGTTTGAGCCGCCACCGGTATCTCAACGGGATACTTTTCAGGCCGCGAGCAACCCGCTCACGCGCTGCTGCAGCGCCTCGGGCTGCACCTCGACCGGCGGCACCGGCAGGCCGACGTTGAGGCCCACGCGGCTGTAGAAGCCGCGGCGGAAAGGCTTGGCCATCGCCACCTGCTCGCCGCCGCGCAGCTCGATGCGGCTGAAGTACGAGCCCCAGAGGTTGGTCAGCGCCATCGGGATCACCGGCGGCTCGATGCCTTCGGCGCGCGCACTCTCCACGATCTTCATCACGCCGCCCTTGAAGGGCTGCAGCGTGCCGTCGCGGGTGATGGCGCCCTCGGGAAAGATCGCGAGCAGGTCGCCCTCGCGCAGCACGGCCAGCGCCTTGGCGAAGGCCGCTTCGTAGGCGGCCGGGTCTTCCTTCTGCGGCGCGATCGGGATCGCCTTGGCCAGCTTGAACAACCAGCCGAGCACCGGCACCTTGAAGATGCGGTGGTCCATGATGAAGCGGATGGGCCGCGGGCTCGCCGCCATCAGCAGCACCGCGTCGATGAAGCTCACGTGGTTGCACACCAGCACGGCCGCGCCCTCGGTGGGAATGTGCTCGTCGCCCTTGATCTCGAAGCGGTAGACAAAGCGCGACAGCACCCAGGCCACGAAGCGCAGCAGGTACTCGGGCACCAGCATGAAGATGTAGAACGCCACCACCGCGTTGGCGATGCCGGTGAACAAAAAGATCTGCGGAATCGTGAAGCCCGCGCCCAGCAGCGCGCCCGCAATGACCGAGCTGCCGATCATGAAGAGCGCATTGAGGATGTTGTTCGCCGCGATGATCCGCGCCCGGTGCGTGGGCTGGCTGCGCAGCTGGATCAGCGCGTACATCGGCACGCTGTAGAGCCCTGCGAACAGCGACAGCAGCCCCAGGTCGGCCATCACGCGCCAGTGCGCGGGCTGGTGCACGAAGGCGCCGAGGCCCATTTCGGCCACCTTCGGCAGCGCGCGCGAGGCAAAGTACAGGTCGATCGCGAACACGCTCATGCCGATGGCGCCCAGCGGCACGAGGCCGATTTCCACCTGCCGGCGGCTGAGCGTCTCGCACAGCAGCGAGCCGATGCCGATGCCGATGGAGAACACCACCAGCAGCAGCGACGCCACCTGCTCGTCGCCATGCAGCACCTCCTTGGCGAAGCTCGGGAACTGGCTCAGGAACACCGCGCCGAAGAACCACATCCACGAAATGCCCAAGAGCGAGCGGAACACCACCACGTTGCCGTGCGCGAGCTTCAGGTTGCGCCAGGTTTCGCTGAAGGGGTTCCAGTTGATGACCAGCCCGGGGTCGGTGGCCGGCGCCTGCGGAATGGCCTGTGCCACGCCTCGTCCGGCCAGTGCGAGCAGCACGCAGGCCACGGCCACGCTCGTGTGGCCGATCTGCGGCACCGCCACCAGGAGGCCGCCCGCCACTTGGCCCAGCAGGATGGCGACGAAGGTGCCCATCTCGACCATGCCGTTGCCGCCGGTGAGTTCGCGCGAATCGAGCACCTGCGGCAGGTAGGCGAACTTGACCGGTCCGAACAGCGTGGAGTGCAGCCCCATGAGGAACACGCAGCCCAGCAGCACCACCGCATTGGCGGTGACGAAGGCCCAGGCCGCGATCAGCATGATCGCGATCTCCAGGTTCTTGACGAAGCGGATCATCTTCGTCTTGTCGAACTTGTCGGTGAGCTGCCCGGCCGTGGCCGAGAACAGCAGGAAGGGCAGGATGAACAGCGCCCCGATCGCCAGGCCCGCCATGGCCGGCGGCATCCAGCTCAGCTGCAGCTGGTAGGTCACCATGACGGTGAAGGCGAACTTGAAGAGGTTGTCGTTCGCCGCGCCCGCGAACTGCGTCCAGAAGAAAGGTGCGAAGCGCCGCTGCTTGAGCAAGGCGAACTGGTTGGCGTGGGCGTTCGCTTCGTGAGGCGCCACGGACGTGGCGGCAGCGGCGGGGGTTGTCATTCGAAGAATTCTCCTCAGGCCGTCAGGGCGGCTGCGTCGGGATTGTGCCGCAGCAGGTCCGCCTGCCAGCCTTTCTCGAGCGACCTGAGCGCCAGCAGAACCGGCAGGCCGGCCAGCGCCGCCGTCAGGTGCTTGAGCGTGTGGCCGGAGACCAGGTGCTGCGTCGCCTCGTAGATCTGCCGGTCGCCCATCTCGAAGGCCTTGGCCAGTGCGTAGAAGAAGATCACCCAGCCCAGCTTGAGCCCCACCGCGCCGCGCATCGGCGCGGCCAGCGCCAGGGTGAGCACCAGCGCCATGCCGCCGAACTGCACCAGCGCCCAGGGCATGACGTTGCCGGTTTCCTGCGACACCTCGGCCGCCAGCAGGCCCGCCGTCAGGATGAACCAAGCGGCCGGCCAGCCGGCGCGCTGGCTCACCCGTTCGCACACCGCGATGCCGATCAGCCCGGCAAAGGCCACCGCCATGCCGGCGCGGTCCGCCGCGAGCCGGGGGGCGTCGGGCATCAGGTGATAGAAGGCCGAGCCGGCGGCGGTGGCGACGAGGCCGGCGAAGAAGAGCCAGGCGCAGTCCAGGGTGTTGTCCGGCGGATCGCTGGCGGGCGGCGCGAGCGGGAATTCGGCCAGCGCCTCCTGGTGCGAGCGGTCGATCCGGTTCAGGCGGTACAGCCCGAGGAAGCCGATGACCACGAACGGCAGGTTGCTCAGCACGTCCATCGCATTCGGCAGCCCGTGCCAAGCCCGGTTGTCCGCGAAGACCGAGGCGAACGCCACGTCGGCAGCCGGCAGCACAGGGCCGAAGAAGGCGAGCAGCGTAAGCAGCGCGAAGGTGAAGAGCAGGGCGCGTTCACGGCGGCTGAAAGTGGGCAGGAGCATGGCGGACCTCGGTGGGTGGGTAACGAGCCGCGGAATTTAGTTGCCAGCCTCTCCGGCGGCATCGAGAATCGATACGAGGCACTATTTCACACCCAACGGTATCCTTTTCTAATACCCACCCAGCGCCCCGCACCCCTCATGAGCACCACCGTCGACCTCGTACTCGCCCTCAAGAACGAACTCAAGAACGCCCGCATGACCTACGCCGACCTGGCCCGGTCGCTCGACATGGCCGAATCCAGCGTCAAGCGGATGCTGGCCAAGAGCGACATGCCGCTGTCGCGCGTCGATGCCATCTGCCGGGCCCTGAAGATCGATTTCGCCGAACTCGCCCGCCGCGTGGCCGACGCCCAGCCGCTGCTCAAGGAACTGACGCAGGAGCAGGAAAAGGCGGTGGTCAAGGACAAGAAACTGCTGCTGGTGGCCATCAGCGTGCTGAGCCAGTGGACGCTGGAGCAGATCGTGACGGCCTACCGGATCAGCGAGGCCGAGTGCATCGGCTGCCTCGCGCAGCTGGACCGCATCGGCATCATCGAGCTGCGCCCGCTCAACCGGTATCGCCTGAAGCTCGCCAAGACCTTCCGCTGGCGGCCGCACGGACCGGTGATGGAGTTCTTCCGCGAGAACGTGGTGCTCGACTACTACCGCGGCGGCTTCGACGGCCCGGCCGAGGGCCTGCTGCTGGTGCACGGCTCGATCAGCCGCTCGCTGGCGCCGGCCTTCCTGGAGCGCCTGCAGCGCGTGGCGCAAGACTTCGCGCAGCAGCACCAGACCGACCAGAAGCTGTCGGCCAAGGACCGCGAGGGCTACACGCTGCTGCTGGGGATGCGGAACTGGGAGTTCGAGCTCTTCACCCGCCTCCGCCGAGCCTGAAAACGATGTCCGGACGCGGAGGCACGCCCCCGCACCGTTCGGGCCGAGCTTGTCGAAGCCTTGCGCGGCGCTTCGACAGGCTCAGCGTGAACGGCTGATCGGCCGCCTCAGGGCTTGGCGGCTTCGAGCGCGTCGCGGGTGGCGCGCGCGGCGTTCTTCGCCGCATCGGCGAAGTCTTCGCCCGACGAGGCGTAGATGATCGCCCGCGACGAATTCACGATGATCGGCGCATCGGCCCGCCAGCCGGCGCGCACGGTGGCGACCGCATCGCCGCCCTGGGCGCCGACGCCCGGAATCAGCAGCGGCACCGTCGGCGCCAGCTCGCGCACACGCTCGATTTCCGCCGGATAGGTCGCGCCCACCACGAGGCCGAGCTGACCGTTGAGGTTCCACGGCCCTTGTGCCAGCTTGGCGACATGTTCGTAGAGGAAGGGCTGGCCTTCGATGTCCGCCAGCCGCTGGCCTTGAAGATCGGAGCCGCCCGGGTTGCTGGTGCGGCACAAGAGGAACGCGCCCTTGCCCTCGTGCTTGAGGTAGGGCGCCACCGAGTCGAAGCCCATGAAGGGCGAGAGCGTCACCGCGTCGGCGCCGTAGCGTTCGAAAGCCTCGATGGCGTATTGCTCGGCGGTCGATCCGATGTCGCCGCGCTTGGCGTCGAGGATCACCGGCACGTGGGGCGCGTTGCGGCGCATATGCTCCATGAGTTTTTCGAGCTGGGCTTCGGCGCGGTGCGCGGCGAAGTAGGCGATCTGCGGCTTGAAGGCGATGACCAGGTCGGCCGTCGCGTCGACGATGCGCGCGCAGAAGTCATAGATGCTGCCGGCGTCGTCCTTGTATCCCCCGGGAAACCTGGCTGGCTCGGGATCGAGCCCCACGCAGAGCAACGAACCGTTTTTTTGCTGTGCGGCGGCCAGCTTGTCGAGAAAAGTCATGGGGGCCGATTTTAAGGACCCCATTTCGTCAGCCCTGCTTCGAGGGCGTTTGCTGTTCCGCGGCAAGGCACAGGTCGGCCCAGGCGCGCGCCTTGTCGGCGGGATTCCGCAGCAGGTACGCCGGGTGGTAGGTCGCCACCACCGGCACGCCATTGATCGACGCCAGCGGCACCGCGCGGCCGCGCAGCTTGCCCAGCGGATCGCCGCTCTGCATCAGGCTTTGCGCGGCCAGCGGGCCCATCGCCAGCACGACGCTCGGCGCCAGCGCAGCGGCGTGCTCCGCGAAGGCTTCGTCCATCTGGCGCGGGCTGCCGGGCTGGCCGGCGGCCACGCCGCGGTGCGTGCGCATGAGGTGCACCGGCGTCTTGCCGTCGTGCAGCTTCAGGGCGCGCAGCATGTTGTCGAGCAGCCGGCCGGCATCGCCCGAGAAAGGCTCGCCGTGGCGGCCGTCGGCCTCGGGGGGCATGTCGGCCACGACGAGCCAGCCGCCTTGCGGGGAAGCCGGGGCTTCGGCCGCGTCGGCATAAAGGCGGCAGGGCGCTTCGACGAGCACGGCGGCGCCTTGCGTTGGCGTCACCGCAGGGCGTGCAACCGGCGCGGGTGCCGCCACGGGCCTTGCGACAGGCGCAGGCGCTGGCGCGGCAACCGGCGCTTCCGCCACGTACCGCTCGGCGACAGGTTCCGGCGCCGCCGCGACCGCTTCTTCGGCGACCGGCGCAGCCTCGACCACTTCGGCCGCCTGAGGAACGGGCCACCAGACCTTCACCCCCATCTCGTCGAGCATCGCGCGCTGACGCGCATCGAGCTTCAGTGTCTGCACGGCGGTCATTACTTCAGGGCTCCCCAGGCGGAGCCTGTTTCGTTCAAACGCAAACTCATCACGACCGCGTCTTCGCGCTTGCCTTCGAACGCCGGGTAGTAGCCCTTGCGCACGCCGACGCTGCGAAAACCCTGGCGCGCGTAGATCTCCAGCGCGCGCCGGTTGCTCTCGCGCACCTCCAGCCAGAGCCACTGCGCGCCCTCGGCGCGCGACCAGCCGGTCAGCGCCTCCAGCATCAGCGGCGCCCAGCCCTGGCGCTGGAAGGCCGGCGCCACGGTGATGTTGAGCAGATGCACCTCGTCGACACCCTTCATGGCGACGAAATAGCCGATGAGCGTTTCGCCCAGGCTGGTGACCGGCGAGGTCACGCCCTCTGCGAGGCCAGGCGCCAGCAGGCACTGGCAGTGATAGCCGACGGCCATCGAATCGGTGAAGTTCGCGCGCGTCCAGGGGTGCGTGTAGGCCGTCTGCTCGACCGCGCAGACGGCCTCGATCCGCTCGATGGTGAGCGGCTCGAGGCGGGCTTCGACGGGCTGGAGGACAGCGCTCATGCGGTGGTGGGTGGCGTCACAGCGGCAGCAGCAGCCGCCTTGATGGCGGCGCGCTCCTCGGTGGTTTGCGCCACTTTATCGCGAACATAGAGCGGCCAGGCCTGTGCGGCTGGCACGATCCGCCCGGCCGCGAGCAGCGCGGGCGCCAGCCGCAGCATCGCGGTGGCGGTCGGCAGCACTTCGTGGCGGGCAGTGGCCGGCGCCAGGCGCGGGCCGTAGGCGGCGAAGGCATTGCCGGCGAGCGACCAGCCGGCGGGCACTTCGAGCGCCTCGGGCGCCAGCAGCAGCGGCTCGTCGTCCCCGCCGAGCGGGCCGGCCGCATCGAAGTCGTAGCGGGCGGCGTAGAGCTGGTCCATGCGCGCGTCGAGCACGGCGACCACCTGCCGGGCGCCGAAGGCGTGGCGCGCCTCCTCGGCCACGGCCAGCAGCGTGTCGACCGGCAGCAGCGGCACGTTGGCGCCGAAGGCCAGGCCCTGCGCCACCGAGCAGGCTGTGCGAAGACCCGTGAAAGAACCCGGCCCGCGGCCGAAGACGATGGCATCGAGATCGCCCAGCGCCAGCCCGGCATCGGCCAGCAATTGCTGGATCAGCGGCAGCAGCGTGGTCGAAGCCTGCGCACCGCCGGCGCCGCTGTGCGCGAGCAGTTGCTCGCCGTTCTGCACGGCCACCGACAGGTGCTCGGTGCTGGTGTCGAAGGCGAGGAGGCGGGACGCAGTGGGCATCCCCCGATTATCGAGGGCGCCCCGAGGCGATGTCCGCGCGGGGATGTATCAGCCGGCACCCGGATCGTCGCTGCGCAGGATCGCGAGCCCGGCCTTGCGCAGCGGAGCCAACGCCTTGGCGGGCGCGTCCGGCGATACCAGCAAGCTCGTCGCCGCGGTGACGGGGTTGATCACCCAGGCCGACGCCACGCCAAGCTTTTCGGACGAGGCCAGCACCACCGTCTCGGCGGACGCGGCCATCAGCGCGCGCTTGATCTCGGCCTCCTCGATGTCGCCGGTGGTCAGCCCGGCCTCGGCGTGCACGCCCGCGACGCCCATGAAGTACGTGTCGGCGTGGACCCGCGCAATCGCGCCCATGGCCGCGGCACCCACCGCCACCAGCGAATGCTTGAACAGGCGCCCGCCGATCAGCACCACTTCGAGCTGCGTGTGCGACACCAGCTCGATCGCAACCGAGGTGCTGTGCGTCACCACCGTGGCCTGCAGGTTCTTCGGCAGATGGCGCGCGAGCTGCACGGCCGTGGTGCCGCCGTCGATGAACACCACCTGCCCCGGCTTCACCAGGCGCGCGGCGGCGCGGCCGATGGCCACCTTCTCGTCGGGCGCGAGCTGCTGGCGGCTGGCGAAATCAGTGTCGGCCGGCGCAATGGGCAGCGCGCCGCCGTGCACGCGCTGCAACAGCCCTTCGGCCGCCAGCTCGCGCAGGTCGCGCCGGATGGTGTCTTCGGAGAGCGCGAGTTCTTCGCTGAGCGACTTGGCGACGACATTGCCGTCGCGCTGCAGGACCGAGAGGATGTGTTGCTTGCGCTGGCGGGTGAGCATCGGCCGATGGTAGCCGGGCTGCACGATTTCTGCACGAGTTTTCTTGTTATTGCACGAATTTGCATTTACGCCTATGCTCGCCGCCCATGACCATTCATGACCGCGTCCGGGTGCACGAAGTCACCCTTCTTTCCGACAACTGGTACACGCTCAGGACCACCCGCTTCGAGTGGCGGCGCAACGACGGCCAATGGCAGCGCATGGACCGCGAGACCTACGACCGCGGCAACGGCGCGACGCTCCTGCCCTACAACCTCGCGCAGCGCACGGTGCTGCTGACGCGGCAGTTCCGCTACCCGGCCTTCGTCAACGGGCACGACGACCTGCTGATCGAGGCTGCCGCGGGCCTGCTCGACAACGCGGCGCCCGAAGAGCGCATCCGCGCCGAGGTCGAGGAAGAACTCGGCTACCGCCTCGGCACGGTGCAGAAGATCTTCGAGAGCTTCATGAGCCCGGGTTCGGTGACCGAGAAGCTGCACTTCTTCATTGCGCCCTACGAGCCCGCAATGCGCATCGGCAGCGGCGGCGGGCTGGCCGAGGAGGGCGAGGACATCGAGGTGCTCGAACTGGGCATCGACGAGGCGCTCGCGATGGTGGCGGACGGCCGCATCGCCGACGCCAAGACGGTGATGCTGCTGTATCACGCGAAGCTGCACGTCTTCGCCGCGGCGTAGCTGCAAACGTGATCGGGATAATCGCCCGATGCCTTTCGCCACCCGCCTGATCCCGTCCCTCTTCGTCTCCCTTGCCACGCTGGCCTCGGCCAGTGCCTTCGCCCAGCAGGCCCTTCCTACCGGCGTCGAAGCCGCCCTGGCACGCGCAAAGGTGTCGCGCGAGACGGTGACGATGCTGGTGGTCGATGCCGACGGCACCCGCCCGCCGCGCCTGGCCTGGCGCTCGCAGGTGCCGGTGAATCCGGCGTCGATGATGAAACTGGTCACCACCTACGCGGCGCTCGACCTGCTCGGCCCCGCCTACAGCTGGACCACGCCGGTGTACGTCGAGGGCACGGTGAGCAACGGCGTGCTCGACGGCAACCTCTACATCAAGGGCCAGGGCGATCCGAAGCTGGTGCTCGAACGCGTGTGGCTGATGCTGCGCCACGTGCAGGGCCTGGGCATCACCACGGTGAGCGGCGACATCGTGATCGACCGCAGCGCCTTCGAGAACACGGCCGAGAACGACCCGAGCGCCTTCGACGGCGAACCGCTGCGGCCCTACAACGCGTCGCCGGATGCGCTGCTCATCAACTTCAAGTCGGTCAACATGACCTTCGCGCCCGACCGCGCCGGGCAGATCGCGCGCGTGAGCTACGAGCCGCCGCTCGCGAGCGTGGCGATGCCGGCCACGGTGCCGCTCGCGCCCGGCGAATGCGGCGACTGGCGCACCGCGCTCAAGACCGATTTCAGCGACGTCAACCGCATCCGCTTCAACGGCGGCTTCCCGGCTTCCTGCGGCGAGAAGAGCTGGGCCGTGGCGTACGGCGATCCGCGCACCTACAGCCTGCGCGCGATCGGCGGCATGTGGGCCGAGATGGGCGGGCGCGTCGGCGGCCAGATGCGCGAAGGCCGCGTGCCCGCGAACCTGAAGCCGGCCTTCGAGTTCGGCTCGCCGCCGCTCGCCGAGGTGATCCGCGACATCAACAAGTACAGCAACAACGTGATGGCGCAGCAGGTGTTTCTGACCATCGGCCTCACGCAGAAGAACCGCGGCACCTTCGAGGCCTCGCGCAGCGCGCTGGGCCAGTGGTGGCGCGACCGCATCGGCACCGGCGAGGCACAGCCGGTGTTCGAGAACGGCTCGGGCCTGTCGCGCGATGAGCGCATCAGCGCGGCCGCGCTCGGCAAGATGCTGCAGGTGGCATGGCGCTCGCCGGTGATGCCGGAGCTGATGTCCTCGCTGCCCGCCTCGGGCGTCGATGGCACGCTGAAGAAGCGGGCGCTGCGCTCGGGCGGTGCCGCGCACCTGAAGACCGGCACGCTGCGCGACGCCTCGGGCGTGGCCGGCTACGTGCACGGCGCGAGCGGCCGTCGGTATGTGCTGGTGGCCATCGCGAACGGCGAGAACGCGGGCGCCACGCGCGCGGCGTTCGACGCGCTGGTCGACTGGGCTTCTCAGGACAACTGACCGACGACAAAGGGCTGCTTCGCCGCGACTTCGGCCACCCTTTGTACTGAAAACTTCTGTAGGTGTAGGCCGCTTGCGCGCGGCCATGGCGCTGCCCAGAATCGGACGCTCGTTCGGTTCAACACTCAGCGATACAGCCACAGCGACACAGCAGGAGACACGCCTTGAACAAGCCGCAACCACAACGACCCACCACCCCGCTGCACAGGACGGTGGCCCTTGCCGGCGTCACGCTGCTGCTCGCAGCCTGCGGAGGCGGCGGAGATGGAGGCGGCATCGGCGTCGGCTTCCCGCCGCCCGTCACCGACACCGGGCGCGGCTCGGTCATCACCAATCCGCCCGCGCAGGTCACGCGGCTGTCGGTCGACCAGTTCAAGACGCTGCTGGGCGCCGACGGCAAGGGGCGCGCGCTGCTGCAGGTCGCGGGCACGCCCAAGTGCGGCATCGACACGCGCTACCTCGAATACCGCACCGTCGGCGGCAAGGGCGAAGCCACCACCGCCACGGCCGCGATCATGGTGCCCTCGGGCACCGACGTGGCCTGCAATGGCGCGCGGCCGGTGGTGCTCTACGCGCACGGCACGAACGCCGCGCGCGACTACAACCTCGCCAAGTGGACCGACATCAAACAGGCCGCCGCCGGCGAGGGCGTAGTGATCGCCGCCATGCTCGCGGCCCAGGGCTACATCGTGGTGGCGCCCAACTACGCGGGCTACGACAAGTCGACCCTGGCCTACCACCCGTACCTGAACGGCGACCAACAGGGCAAGGACATGGTCGATGCGCTCACGGCAGCGCGCAAGACCTTCTCGGGCATCGACGCGAACGATGCGGGCTCGCTCTTCATCACCGGCTATTCGCAGGGCGGCTACGTCGCGATGGCCGCGCACCGCGAGATGCAGGCCACGGGCAAGACGGTGACGGCCTCGGCGCCGCTGTCGGCGCCCTCGGCCATCAGCCTCCTGACCGACTACACCTTCCAGGGCTGGCCGGCGCTGGGCGCGACGCTCTTCGTGCCGCTGCTCTCGACCAGCTGGCAGCAGCAGTTCGGCAACGTCTACAACGCCACCGACGACGTGTACGAAGCGCAATACGCCACCGGCATCGACACCCTGCTGCCGAGCGCGGCGCCCGACACGCTGTTCTCCGGCGGCAAGCTGCCGCAGCTCGCGCTGTTTCCGGCCAACGCGACGCCGGGGCCGGTGAGCCCCGACCTGTCGATCTTCTACGGCGCCAACAACCTGGTGCGCCAGAGCTACCTCACGCAGGCGGCCGGCGATGTCCAGTCCAACCCCTGCCCCGGCAACGCGCTGCCCGCGACGGCGGCATCGCTGAGCTCGACGTCGCCGCTCAATTGCAGCCCCTCGACGGGCTTTCGCAAGGCGGCGCTGGCCAACGATCTGCGCAACTGGGTGCCGACGCGGCCGGTGCTGATGTGCGGCGGCGCCAACGACCCGACGGTGAACTTCGTCAGCACCCGCGCCACCGCGGGCTACTTCCGCGCGAAGGGCATGCCGGCTTCGGCGTTGGCGGTGGTGGACCTGGAGGATTCGGGCGCGACCGACGCCTATTCGGCCGCCCGCGCCGGCTTCGCGCAGGCCAAGGACACGCTCGCGCAGAACACGCCGGGCAGCAACGCCGACAAGGCACGCGCGGTCACGGCCGCGTACCACGGCACACTGGCGCCGCCGTTCTGCCTGGCGGCAGCGCGCGGGTTCTTCCAGGGTGTGCTGGCCGCCGGGGGTTGAGCCTAGCCCTCAGGCTGCGCGCACTTCGTGTCGCGCGCCTTCCTCCTGCCGGGGGCAACACCTGAGGTCCGGCCAGGCCGGCTCCTCGGTGTTCCGGATCAGGCCGCCGAAGCGCGCTGGAGCCGGTCGCGCACGCCTTCCCACTCGGGCGTATCGGGCGGCGTCTCGACCCAGATCAGCTTGACGCCCTGCGCGTCGAACTCGCGCAGTACCGCGAAGAGCTGATGCGCGCTGGCCGCCGCGTCGTCGGGCATGCGCCGCTGCAGCACGCGCTGCGAACGGCAGCGCAGGCTGGTGCGCGACCAGACGGCGATGTGCGCGGCATTGGCGCCCAGCACATCCAGGCCGGTCTGCAGCGCCTTGGCATCCATCAATCGCACCTTGGCATTCGGCGCGTAGTGCGCCTCGAGCGTGCCCGAGGCGCGCGGGTCGGGGGTTTCGAGCACGTCGCGGTCGCTGAGCTTTTCGCCGCAGGCCGCTTCGATCTGGGCGCGCGTGATGAGGCCCGGGCGCAGCAGCACGGGCGCGCCGCGGCTGCAGTCGACGATGGTCGATTCGATCCCGACCTCGCAGGCGCCGCCATCTACCACTGGCACCGCCTCGCCGAACTCCTCGTACACATGCTGGGCCGTGGTCGGGCTCACGCGGCCGAAGCGGTTGGCGCTCGGCCCGGCGACGCCCGGCACGCCCTGCTCGGCGCAGGCTTCGAGCAGCGCCTGGGCCACGGGGTGCGAAGGGCAACGGAGGCCGATGGTGTCCTGCCCGCCCGCGGCCGCCGTGCCCACGCCCGGCTGGCGCGTGACGATCAGCGTGAGCGGACCGGGCCAGAAGGCCTGCACCAGCTTCTGCGCGAAGAGCGGCAGCGGCTGGGCGAAGCGCGAGAGCGCCTCGGTGCCCTTCATGCCGGCCGCAACGTGAACTATCAACGGGTGGTCGGCGGGCCGCCCCTTGGCCTTGAAGATCCCGGCCACGGCCATGTCGCTGCTCGCGTCGGCGCCCAGGCCGTAGACGGTCTCGGTCGGGAACGCGACCAACCCGCCCGCGCGCAACATGCGCACCGCCTCGGCGATGGCTTCAGGGGATTGGCCGTCGAGGATCATGCGAGGCCGGTCACTTCCACCGGCGGCAGTCCCAGCAGTTGGGCAGCCTGCGAGGCGTTGGCGCGCACGCTCTCCAGCGTGGCGCCGGTGAGGGTCAGGTGGCCCATCTTGCGGCCGGGCCGCGGCTCGATCTTTCCGTAGAGGTGCAGGTGCACGCCGGGCAGCGCGAGCACGTCGCTCCAGCGCGGCGAGACGGGTTTCTCTTCACCCGAGGTGAACCACAGGTCGCCCAGCAGGTTCAGCATGATCGCGGGGCTGTGCTGACGCGGCGGCGCGAGCGGCAGGCCGGCGAGGGTGCGCACCTGCAGCTCGAACTGCGACACGTCGCAGGCTTCCATCGTGTAGTGGCCGCTGTTGTGCGGACGCGGCGCCATTTCGTTGACCACCAGCGAGCCGTCGGCCAGCGCGAAGAACTCGACGCACAGCACGCCCACGTAGCCCAGGCCGTTGGCGATGCTTTTCGCGGAATTGACCGCGCCCTGCGCCACCGTCTTGGGCATGTTCAGCGCGTGCACTTCGGTGACGGCCAGGATGCCGTCGCGGTGCAGGTTGCGCTGGGCCGGGAAATGCACGATCTGCCCGTCGCGGCCGCGCGCGAGGATCACCGAGCATTCGAATTCGAGCGGCAGCAGCTTCTCGAGCACGCAGGGCACGCAGCCCGAGGCCTGCCAGGCTTCGACCAGCTCGGCGCGGGTCTTCACGCGCTGCTGGCCCTTGCCGTCGTAGCCCAGGCGCGCGGTCTTCAGGATGCCGGGCAAGAGGTGGTCTTCGATGGCGGCGAGCTGCGCGGCCGTCTCGATGACCGCGTAGGGTGCGCAGGGCACGCCGCAGCGGGTGAAGTGGGCCTTCTCGGCGATGCGGTCCTGCGCGATGGCGATGGCCGAGGCGGCGGGCGATACCGGTCGGGCGACCGCCAGATGCTCCAGCGAGGGCGCTGGCACGTTCTCGAACTCGGTCGTCACCGCATCGGCGAGGCCGGCGAGGCGGGCGAGGCCGTCGACATCGGCGTAGTCGCTGTGGATGTGGTGGTGGCTCACCCGGCCGGCGGGGCTGTCGGCATCGGGGTCGAGCACCGCCGTGAAGTAGCCCATGCGCTGGGCGGCATGCGCGAACATGCGGCCCAGCTGGCCGCCCCCGAGCACGCCGAGCGTGGCGCCCGGGAGGATGGGCAGGTCGGCGTTCTGGGTCACAGGGCACCTCCGCCTTGCGGCGAGAAAGGAGAAACGGCGGGCGCTTCGCCGGCAGGGGCCGGCGGCAGCGTCATGGCTTCGGCGGCGGCCGTCTGGGCCGTGCGGAAGGCGTCGAGCTTCGCGCGGAGCGCCGGGTTGTTCACCGCCAGCATCGCCACCGCGAACAGCGCCGCGTTGGCCGCGCCGGCATTGCCGATCGCGAAAGTGGCCACCGGCACGCCCTTGGGCATCTGCACGATGCTGTACAGGGAATCGACGCCCTGCAGGTGGCGGCTGGCCACCGGCACGCCGAGCACCGGCACCGTGGTTTTCGAGGCCAGCATGCCCGGCAGATGGGCCGCGCCGCCCGCGCCCGCGATGATCGCGGTGAGCCCGCGCCCGGCGGCGCCTTCGGCGTACGCGAACAGCGCATCGGGCATCCGGTGGGCCGAGACCACCTTTGCTTCGTGCCCGATTCCGAATTGCTGGAGAATCTCGACCGCGTTGCGCATCGTCTCCCAATCGGAGCTCGAGCCCATCACTACACCGACCTGAATGGTTTCGTTCATGGTTTCAATTTTACGTTTCACCCCCAGTTGGTTCCGATGATCGACATCACTCTCGAAAATTTCCAGGCCGAGCTGATCGAAGGCTCCGTCGCCGCGCCGGTGCTGCTGGACATCTGGGCCGAATGGTGCGGCCCCTGCAAACAGCTCGGACCGGTGCTCGAAAAGCTCGAGGTCGAGTACGCCGGCCGCTTCACGCTGGCCAAGCTCGATGCCGACAAGGTGCCGCAGATTTCTTCGCAACTGTCCGAGATGTTCGGCGTGCGCAGCATCCCGTTCTGCGTGATGTTCAAGGACGGCCAGCCGGTCGACGGCTTCGTCGGCGCCATTCCGGCCGAGAAGATCCGCGAATTCCTCGACAAGCACGTGCCCGGCGCCGACGAGGCCGAAGCCGCTTCGGAAGAAGCCGCCGCGCAGGAAGCGCTGGCCGAGGGCGACATGGAGGGCGCGCTGGAGAAGCTGCAGCACGCGGTGGCCACCGATCCGGCCAACGACGACGCCCGCTTCGACTACATCAAGCTCCTGCTGCAGGAAGGCCGCGTCGACGATGCCAAGGTCGCTTTTGCACCGGTGATCGCCAAGACCGCGCTCGTGCGCCGCTTCGACTCGCTGCAGCGCTGGATGGACGCCATCGACTTCGCGGCGCCCGTCACCGGAGCCGCGCCCGCGATCGCCGAGTTCGACGCGAAGATCGCCGCCAACAAGCGCGACTTCGAGGCCCGCTTCGGCCGAGCCCGCCTCCTGATGGCCGAACAGCGCTGGACCGACGCGATGGACGAACTGCTCGACATCCTGATGCGCGACAAGACCTGGAGCGAAGACCTCGCCCGCAAGACCTACATCGCGATCCTCGATGTGATCGAGCCGCCGAAGGTGAAGGTGGCCGACGGGCAGATTCCGCCGGACGATCCGGTCGTGGCCACCTACCGGCGTCGGCTCAGCAGCGTGGTACTGAGCTGAAAACTGAAAATGCGCAGCTTGATGCGCATTGAATTGAAAAAGCGACCCAGGGGTCGCTTTTTTATTGCTTGCTTATCCCTAAATAGATAGTATTGCTACTCAATTTGAAGGGAAAGCGTACGCCAATGCTCCAACTCACCGAAGAACTCGAAAAAGCCCGCAAGGCCGGCGGCCTGAGCCAGGAAGCACTGGCCACCCAGGCCGGCCTTTCGCGCATGACGGTGCAGCGCATCGAAAGCGGCCAGATCGATCCGCGGCTGTCGACGCTGCTCGAAATGGCGCGCGTGCTGGGGCTCGAGCTGATGCCCGTGCCCGCCACCCTGCGCCCGCAGCTCGAGGACTTCGTGCGCTCGGGCGGCCGCCTGCTCGGCCAGCCGGCGGGCGTGGGCGCACCGCCGTCCATTGCGCAGAGCCTGGCTGACGAGAGCCGGTGAGCACGAGCGCCGCGTTCAACACCGGCATCCGCTACCTGCGGATGCATCTGCATGCGCCAGACGGCGGGCGGCGCGCCATCGGCTATCTCTCGCAATACGGCGACATCCTTCGCGTGTCCTTCGACGAGGCGTATATCGCCGACCCCGGGCGCCCGACGCTGTCGCTGGCCTACCGCGGTGCGGATGAAGCCGCGACCCGCGCGATCCTGGCCTCGGCGCGCGACACCCGCGTCTCGCGCAGCGACGGCCACTGGCCGAGCTACTTCCAGAACCTGCTGCCCGAAGGCCACAACCGTGAGCGCCTCGCGCAGCAGCGCGGCTGCGCGGCCGACGACGAATTCGAGCTGCTGGCCGCAGCCGGTCACGACCTGATGGGCGCGCTCGAGGTGGAGCCGGTGCCCACGGCCGAAGGCATTCCCGACACCGTGCGCCACTGGCACACAGCGCTCGGCCTGGACGTGCTGGAGCCCGGCTTCGTCGAGATGCCGGTGGAAGACGCCGCCGCGATCCCCGGCGTGGTGACCAAGTTTTCAGCGGTGCAGGACGGGCGGCGCTACGTGGTGCGGCGTCACGGGGCCGCGGGCTCCTTCATCCTCAAGCTGCCGAGCACGCGGCATCCGGACCTGGTCGACAACGAGTTCACCGGCTATCGCCTCTGCGGCGCGTTGGGCCTGGATTGCGCCGAAGCCAGCGTGATCGGCCGCGCCGACGCCGACCTCCCCGAGCAGGTGCGCTTCGAGCAGATCCTCGCGGTGCGCCGCTTCGACCGCACGCCGGAAGGTGGGCGCATCCACATGGAAGAGTTCGCGCAGGTGCTGCAGTACGAGCCCCGGCAGAAATACGGCCGGGGCCTCGCGGTCGACTGGCCCGCGATGCTGCGCGTGCTCGACCGCCTCTCGCTCAACCCGGTAGCGGACGTGCGCGAGTGCGTGCGCCGAATCGTCGCGTTCATCCTGCTGGGCAACAGCGACGCCCACCTGAAGAACTGGGCGCTGCGCTATCCCGACGGCGTGGCGCCGGTGCTCGCGCCGCTCTACGACCCGGTGTGCGTGGCCGCCTTCTTCGAGGACGTGCCGGCCGGCGACTACGGCGTGAACCGCGCGATCGACGCCAAGCTGCGCGCCTTCGACTGGCCGGCGCTCGACGCCCTGCTGCGCTCGGCGGGCCTGCTGCGTCCGGCAAGGCTCATGGCCATTGCCCGCGACACGGTGCGCCAGGCGCAAGCCGAATGGCCCGCGCTGCTCGGCCAGGACGGCACGCCGGCCAGCGTGCGGCGCTGCGTGGAGGCCCGACTGGCGGGCGGCGTGGCGCTGGCGTCATTGGCGAGCTGAGCCACGTCGCATACGATGGCGCCCGATTTCATCTTGTTGCAGATTCTCAAAAGGAAAGACTGGCCATGCGTTCCTTCGCCCGCCATATCGCGCTCCCCGTGCTTGCCACGGCCGCGCTGCTGACCACCTTGACCGGCTGCGGGAGCGGCATCAGCCTGGACGAACCCATCGAAGGCCCGGTGTGGCGCCTCGCGCAGCTGGGCGACGAGCCCATCGCGCCGGGCGGCGATGCGCAGATCCAGTTCGATCGCAGCAGCGGGCGCGTGAGCGGATCGGGCGGATGCAACCGCGTGTCGGGTACGTTCACCCGCAGCGGCATCACGCTGAAGATCGGGCAGTTGGCCTCCACGCGCATGGCCTGCGCCGACCCGGTGCGCGGGGCCAACGAGGCGCAGTTCCTCTCGGCGCTGCAGAGCACGACGAGCTACAGCCTCGCGCCAGGGCGGCTGGCGCTGCTCGACGCCAGCGGGCGGACCGTCGCGACGTTGAGTTCAGGGAACCGCTGAAGGCGGCCGCCGCCGGGCCGCCCCAAGGCGAGCCGCGCCTCCCCCTCGGGGGGGTGGCGAATTACACGCAGCGAAGCGAAGTGAAAAGCCGGGGGGCTCTACAAATCAGCCGGTGAGACGCTCCAGCGCCTCACGGTACTTGGCAGCAGTCTTCTCGATCACCTCAGCCGGCAAACGTGGCGCCGGTGGCGTCTTGTCCCAGGGCTTGCCGTTGATCTTGGTGGCCTCGAGCCAGTCGCGCACGAACTGCTTGTCGTAGCTCGGCGGATTGGTGCCAGCGGCCAGCGCGGCCTCGTAGCCTTCCACGGGCCAGTAACGCGAGCTGTCGGGCGTGAGCACTTCGTCCATCAGCACCAGCGTGCCGGCTTCGTCCAGGCCGAACTCGAACTTGGTGTCGGCAATGATCATTCCCTTGGTGAGAGCGATCTGCGCGGCGGTTTCGTAGATGGCGATGCTGGTCTCGCGGATCTGCTGGGCCAGCTTGGGGCCGACGATCTCGACCACGCGGTCGTAGCTGATGTTCTCGTCGTGCTCGCCGGCCGCGGCCTTGGCGGCGGGCGTGAAGATCGGGCGCGGCAGCTTGCTCGCGTTGGTCAGGCCTTCGGGCAGCGGCACGCCGCAGACCGAGCGCGATTCCTGGTATTCCTTCCAACCGCTGCCGGCGAGGTAGCCGCGCACCACGGCCTCGACCGGAATCGGCGTCAGGCGCTTGACCAGCATCGAGCGCTGGGTGACTTGCGGTACTTCCTCGGCGGTGACCACGCTCTCCGGCGCATCGCCGGTCAGATGGTTCGGGCAGAGCTGGCCGAGCCGCTCGAACCACCACAGCGCCATCTGCGTGAGGATCTCGCCCTTGCCGGGAATCGGCTCGCCCATGATCACGTCGAAGGCGCTGAGCCGGTCGCTCGCGACCATCAGGATGCGGTCCTCGCCGACGGCGTAGTTGTCGCGCACCTTGCCGCGCGCAAGCAGGGGCAGGCTCTGGATGGAGGAGGTGTGGACGGTGGTCATGGGCGCAAAGAGGGGGAGATGCTGTGGGGAAACGGGTGACGGGAAAGCGGATTGTGCGCGCAGAAAAAAGCCACCGCGAACGGTGGCCTTCGAATCGCGGGGAAGTTTTTAGACGACTTCCTGGGCCAGTTCGCCCTTGGCGTACTTGGCGGCGACCACCTGCAGCGTGTCGCCCTTGATCTTGGCGCCCTGGCCTTCGCAGCCGAACTCGATGTAGCGCTGCTTGCAGATCAGCTTGGCGGCTTCGCGCGCGGGCTTGAGCCATTCGCGGGCGTCGAACTTCTCGGGGTTCTCGGCCAGGAACTTGCGCACCGCGCCGGTCATGGCCAGGCGGATGTCGGTGTCGATGTTGATCTTGCGCACGCCGTGCTTGATGGCTTCCTGGATTTCCTTGACGGGCACGCCGTAGGTTTCCTTCATGTTGCCGCCGTACTGGCGAATGATCGCCAGCAGCTCCTGCGGCACGCTCGACGAGCCGTGCATCACCAGGTGGGTGTTGGGAATGCGGCGGTGAATTTCCTTGATGCGGTCGATCGCCAGGATGTCGCCGGTGGGCTCGCGGGTGAACTTGTAGGCGCCGTGGCTGGTGCCGATGGCGATGGCCAGCGCGTCGATCTGGGTGCGCTTGACGAAGTCGGCGGCCTGCTCGGGGTCGGTGAGCAGCTGCTCGCGCGTCATGGTGTCGTCGGTGCCGTGGCCGTCTTCCTTGTCGCCCTTCATGGTCTCGAGCGAGCCGAGGCAGCCGAGCTCGCCTTCGACGGTCACGCCCAGGCGGTGGGCCATGTCGGACACCTTCTTGGTGACGTCCACGTTGTAGTCGTAGCTGGCGATGGTCTTGCCGTCGGCTTCGAGCGAGCCGTCCATCATGACCGAGCTGAAGCCCAGGTCGATGGCGCCCTTGCAGACGTCGGGGTTCTGGCCGTGGTCCTGGTGCATGACCAGCGGGATGTTCGGGTACTGCTCGATCGCGGCCTGGATCAGGTGCTTGATGAAGGCTTCGCCGGCGTATTTGCGGGCGCCTGCGCTGGCTTGCAGGATGACGGGGGCACCGGTTTCCTTGGCGGCCTCCATCACGGCCTGGACCTGTTCGAGATTGTTGACGTTGAAGGCCGGGATGCCGTAGCCATTGGCTGCGGCGTGGTCCAGCAGTTCGCGCATCGAGACGAGTGCCATGGGAAATACCTCGCGGGAATTAGGGGAAAAAGAAGGCTGAAAGACGAGAAAAACTGCCGTAATTCTACCGAGGCCCCTTGTGGGACAGGACTGACGCCAACCCGAGGAAGTCCATGACCGGCGGCAGCACCGGACCGCCCAGCCACTGGATCGGCTTGCCGAACGCGCCGATCAGTGTCACATGGCTCAGGTTGTCGAACAGCCGCACCTGCACCGGAACACCGGCGGCGCGAAGGGCCGCGGCCATTTGTCCGGTGTTGCGGTCGGGGTAGACGAGGTTGTCCTTCGATGCCGCCATCAGCAGCGCGCGGGGCGAGGCCGCGCTGGCATGCGCCAGCGGCTGGGAGTCGCGCGGCGTGTTCGGCCAGTTGAAGGCGGCCTGTGCCTGCGGGTCGCCGATGGGCAGGAAGTCGTAGGGGCCGGCCAGGCCGATCCAGCCCGCGAGCTGCCTCGGGCTGGCGCCGAGTTCGCCGAGCCAGCGATCGTCCAGCGCCACCATCGCGGCGTTGTAGCCGCCCGAGCTGTGGCCCATCACGTAGACCTGCTTCGGGTCGGCGCCGAGCTGCGCGGCGTTGTCGAGCGCCCATTTCACGGCCAGCGCGCTGTCGCGCACGAAGACCGGGTAGGTGTAGGCAGGCGAGAGGCCGTAGTCGGGAATCACGACCACCGCGCCCCGGGCGGCCAGCGCCTCGCCGACGAACTTGTAGCTCGCGCGGTCGCCGCTGGTCCAGGTGCCGCCGAAGAAGAACACCACCAGCGGCCGCGCACCCCGTGCCGGCGGCGTGGCGGGCAGCGGCTGGTACACATCGAGCTGCTGCCGTGGCGCGGCGCCATAGGCAATGCCGCCCTGGAACTGGTAAGTGTCTTCCGGCACCAGCCCGTTGAGCACCTTGATCGGCGAGCAGGCCGACAGCACGGCGGCTGCGGTCACGGTAGAGGCGGTGGTGATGGCGCTGCGGCGCCGGCGCAGGGACGCGAAGGTGGGAAAGCTCATCGCACCAGTACGCACGCGGGCGCGCCGCGGTTTCGTCAGATCGGAAGCTGCGTCGTCGACAGCACCTGCTTCAGGACCATGAAGGTGCGGATCTGCCGCACGCCCGGCAAGTACAGCAATTGCTCCGCGTGCAGGCGGTTGAAGCTGTCGTTGTCGCGGGTGCGCACGAGCATGAAATAGTCGAACTCGCCCGAGACCACGTGGCATTCGAGGCAGCCCGAGACCTTCTGCGCGGCCTTCTCGAAATCGGCAAAGGAGTCGGGCGTGGAGCGGTCGAGCACCACGCCGATCATCACCAGCATGCCGACCTCCAGCGCGTCCGGATCGAGCAGCGCGACGATGCCCTTGATGAACCCGGCCTCCTTCAGGCGCTCGACGCGGCGCAGGCATGCGGGGGCACTCAGATTGACCTTGGCGGCCAGCGCCACGTTCGATACCGAGGCATCGCGCTGCAGCGCGCGCAGGATGGCGCGATCGGTGCGATCAAGTTTCAATGAGGGACGCAACTTTGTTGTGCTCATGCAGCCATCCTTGAACTGAAAATCTTCGATCGACGAATCTTGCCTTCTTTTCTGCAGAAATCATTCAGAAATTCGCAAGCACGTTGCGGGCGCTTCTTTCTACGATCAATGGCTTCAACCCCCTCGGAGCCGCGTCGATGAACCTGAAGAAATTTCCCCGCCATGCCCTGACCTTCGGCCCCACGCCGATCCATCCGCTCAAGCGCCTGAGCGCCCACCTGGGCGGCAAGGTCGAGCTCTATGCCAAGCGCGAGGACTGCAACAGCGGCCTGGCCTTCGGCGGCAACAAGACCCGCAAGCTCGAATACCTGATCCCCGAGGCGCTCGAAGGCGGCTACGACACGCTGGTGTCCATCGGCGGCATCCAGTCGAACCAGACCCGCCAGGTCGCCGCAGTGGCTGCGCACCTGGGCCTCAAGTGCGTGCTGGTGCAGGAGAACTGGGTCAACTACTCCGACGCGGTGTACGACCGGGTCGGCAACATCGAGATGTCCCGCATCATGGGCGCCGACGTTCGGCTCGACGCCGCGGGCTTCGACATCGGCATCCGCAAGAGCTGGGAAGACGCGATGGAAAGCGTGCGCCAGGCCGGCGGCAAGCCTTTTCCGATTCCGGCGGGTTGCTCCGAGCATCCGAGGGGCGGCCTGGGCTTCGTGGCTTTCGCCGAAGAAGTGCGCCAGCAGGAAGCCGAACTGGGCTTCAAGTTCGACTACGTCGTGGTCTGCGCGGTGACCGGCAGCACGCAGGCCGGCATGGTTGTCGGCTTCGCAGCCGACGGCCGCGCCGACCGCGTGATCGGCATCGACGCCTCGGCCAAGCCGCAGCAGACCTTCGAGCAGATCCTGCGTATCGCGAAGAACACCGCCGAACTGGTCGAGCTGGGCCGCGACATCACCGAGAAGGACGTGGTGCTCGATCGCCGCTTCGGCGGGCCCGAGTACGGGCTGCCGAACGAAGGCACGCTGGAGGCGATTCGCCTCTGCGCCCGCTTCGAGGGGATGCTGACCGACCCCGTGTACGAGGGCAAGTCGATGCACGGGATGATCGAGAAGGTGCGGCTCGGAGAATTCCCGGCGGGATCGAAGGTGCTGTACGCGCACTTGGGCGGTGTGCCCGCGCTGAACGCCTACAGCTTCCTGTTCCGCAACGGCTGAACGGGCTGACGGGCTGAATCGCGCAACGAAAAAGGCCGGCATGCGCCGGCCTTTGCTTTGCTGGGCGCGTGCTCAGCTCGCGCGGCAGATCTTCAGCATGTTGGTGCCGCCCGGGGCGCCCATCGGCTCGCCGCAGGTGATGGCGTAGACATCGCCGCTTTGCACGATGCCGCGCTTCTTCAGGTGGTTCTCGGCCTGCTGCAGCGCGGTGTCGCGGTCGCTTTCCGAATCCATCAGGAGCGGACGCACGTTGCGGTACAGCGCGAGCTTGCGCTGCGTGGCCAGGCGCGAGGTCAACGCGTACATCGGGATGTGCGCGCGGTGGCGGCTCATCCAAAGGATGGTGGAGCCCGACTCGGTCAGCGCCACGATGGCCTTCGCGCCCAGGTGATGCGCAGTGAAGAGGGCGCCCATGGCAATCGACTGGTCGATGCGGCTGTAGGCCTTGCCGCTGAAATCGGCGTCGAGCGTCTTGTCTTCGGCCGCTTCGGCGGCTTCGCAGATGCGGCTCATCTCCTGCACGGTTTCCAGCGGGTAGCGGCCCGAGGCGGTTTCGGCGGAGAGCATCACGGCATCGGTGCCGTCGAGCACGGCGTTGGCCACGTCGCTCACCTCGGCGCGGGTGGGCACGGGGTTGGTGATCATCGACTCCATCATCTGGGTCGCGGTGATCACCACCTTGTCCATGTCGCGCGCCATGCGGATCATCTTTTTCTGCAGCGCGGGCACGGCCGCATTGCCGACTTCAACGGCGAGGTCGCCGCGGGCGACCATGATGCCGTCGCTGGCGCGCAGGATCTCTTCGAGCTTCGGAATGGCTTCGGCGCGCTCGATCTTGGCGATCATGCCGGGCTTGTGACCGTACTCGGCGGCCGCCACGTTGCACAGCTGGCGGGCCATTTCCATGTCGGTGGCGTTCTTCGGGAAGCTCACGGCCACGTAGTCGGCCTGGAAGCTCATCGCGGTCTTGATGTCTTCCATGTCCTTGGCGGTCAGCGCGGGCGCGGTGAGGCCGCCGCCCTGCTTGTTGATGCCCTTGTTGTTCGAGAGCTCGCCGCCCAGCTTGACGATGGTGTGCACCGCCTCGCCCTTGACGCCTTCGACCGTCAGCACGATGAGGCCATCGTTCAGCAGCAGCTTGTCGCCCGGCTTCACGTCGCGCGGCAGGTCCTTGTAGTCGAGGCCCACGGCGTCGATGTCGCCCAGTTCGGTGCGCGAGGCGTCGAGCACGAACTTCGCGCCCGCCTCGAGCATCACCTTGCCCTGCGCGAACCGGCCGACGCGGATCTTGGGTCCCTGCAGGTCGGCCATGATGGCCACTTCGCGGCCTGCCTTCCGGGCGGCTTCGCGCACCATGGTGGCGCGGTCGATGTGGTCCTGCGCGGTGCCGTGGCTGAAGTTCAGCCGCACCACGCTGACCTTGGCCTGGATCATCTTTTCCAGCAGTTCGGGGGTGCTGGACGCCGGGCCGAGCGTGGCAACGATCTTGGTGGCGTGGCGGGGGATGCGGTCCGTGCTCATGAAATGTGTCTCCGTTTTGTATTCGCTACTGTATACACTTTGTGTGTCTGACGGAAGTCACCCTCACGAGATTCCCCGCCGCCGAACTCAGCCGGCCGCGCGCTTGCTCAGGATTTCGAACGCCGGCAAGGTCTTGCCCTCCAGCACTTCGAGGAAGGCGCCGCCGCCGGTCGAGATGTAGCCGACCTGCTTTTCGATGCCGTACTTGGCGATGGCCGCGAGCGTGTCGCCGCCGCCGGCGATCGAGAACGCGCTGCTCTCGGCGATCGCCTGCGCGATGGCCTTGGTGCCGCCCGCGAAGGCATCGAACTCGAACACGCCGACCGGACCGTTCCAGACGATGGTGCCGGCTTCGCGCAGCTGCGCAGAAAGAATCGCGGCCGTCTTCGGACCGATGTCCAGGATCAGGTCGTCGTCGGCCACGTCGCTCGCGTCCTTGACGGTGGCGGGCGCGTCGGCCGCGAAGGTCTTCGCCGTGACAACGTCCACCGGGATCGGCACGTCGGCGCCGCGGGCGCGCATGGCCTCGATCACCGCCTTGGCCTGGTCGATGAGGTCGGGCTCGGCCAGCGACTTGCCGATCGAAAGGCCCGCGGCCAGCATGAAGGTGTTGGCAATGCCGCCGCCGACGATCAGCTGGTCCACATTGGCCGACAGGCTCTTCAAGATGGTGAGCTTGGTGCTGACCTTCGAACCCGCCACGATCGCCACCAGCGGCCGCTTGGGCTGCGCCAGCGCCTTGCTGATGGCATCCATTTCGGCGGCCAGCAGCGGGCCGGCCGCGGCGATCTTGGCGAACTGCGCAATGCCGTAGGTGGTGGCCTCGGCGCGATGAGCGGTACCGAAGGCGTCGTTCACGTAGATGTCGGTGAGCGCGGCGAGCTTGCGGGCCAGGCCTTCGTCGTTCTTCTTCTCGCCCTTGTTGACGCGGCAGTTCTCCAGCAGCACGACCTGCCCGGGCTTCACGTCGACGCCATCGACCCAATTGGCGACCAGCGGCACATCGCGGCCGAGCAGTTCGCCCAGGCGTTTGGCCACGGGGGCAAGCGAGTCTTCGGGCTTGAACTCACCCTCGGTCGGACGGCCCAGGTGCGAGGTGACCATCACGGCCGCGCCGGCGTCGAGCGCCAGCTGGATGCACGGCACCGAGGCGCGGATGCGCGTGTCTTCGGTGATGTTGCCTTGGTCGTCCTGCGGCACGTTGAGATCGGCACGGATGAAGACGCGCTGGCCGGCGGCCTTGCCCTCAGCGCAGAGGTCGGTGAATCGAATGACGTTCATGGGTCTCTGGAGATAGTGGAAAACAGGTCGTCTTGCATTGTAGGTATCGCCCCGCGGCCGCTCTATGCGCCTCTTGCAGCGTTCCGATGCTTTTCAACCCTTCGGCTGCGCCTTCGCAAAGCGCTCCAGCAACTCGACAAAGCTTGCCGCGGCCGGCGAGAGCGTGCGCCGCGCCGCGCTGTAGACGCACACCTCGCGATGAAAGTCGGGCGACTCGAGCCGCACCATCTGCAGCCCGTGGGCGCGCACCAGCGGCGCGGAATAGGTCGGGCACACGGTGAGCCCGAGCCCCGAGGCGACCATGCCAAGCGCAGTGGTCATGTACGAGACCTCCTGGGTGCCGGGACGCAGCATGTAATCGCGCTCGGCCGGGGCCAGCTCGGGCAGCACACGCTGGCGGAAGTCGCGGGTCGGCGCGATGAAGGTGTAGGGGCCAAGCTCGTGCCAGCGCACCTTGCGGCGTTTGGCAAAGGCGTGGTCCGGCGGGCAGATCAGCCAGTGGCGGTCGCGAAACAACGTACGGCGCTCGATGGCGCCATCGACCGCCACGTCCTGCCCCACGGCGAGTTCGACGTCGCCGGCCATCACGCCGGCCAGCAGGTGCTCGGGCAGCGTGTCGGCCAGGCGCACGTCGACGTCGGGATACGCCTCGCGATAGAGCGCGATCACGCGTGGCATCAGCGTGCAGGCCATGAGCTGCGGCGCCGCAAGACGCAACAGCCCTTTCTTCTTGTCACGCAGATCGGTCACGCCAGCCACGGCACTCGTCAGATCGCCGAGCAGCCGGTGCACCGAAGGCAGGAACTCGCGCCCCGCCTCCGAGAGCTGCACGCGACGGGTGTGGCGGTCGAGCAGTTGCACGCCCATCTCGCGTTCGAGTTCGCGCACCAGCACGCTGAGCGCCGACTGCGTGAGATGCAGCTGCTGCGCCGCGGCGGTGAAGCTGCCGGCTTCGGCGACGGCAGCGAAGGCGCGCAATTGGCGCAAGGTCAGATTCATATGGCTATTTCATCAATCGATGAATTAATTTCGATTGCATCATAGGACGCGGCATCGCCCAATCGCGGTTCATTGGAGACACGCATGCCGACGACCTTCCACACCGCGCCACCTGTCCGGGGGCTGCACCACTTCGCCTGGCGCTGCCGCGACAGCGAGGAAACCCGCCACTTCTACGAAGACCTCCTGGGCCTGCCGCTCGCGCACATCATCCAGAGCGACCACGTGCCCAGCACCGGCGAGTACTGTCCCTACGTGCATATCTTTTTCCAGATGCGCGACGGTTCGTACATCGCCTTCTTCGACCTGGGCGACGACACCGCCGCGCTGCCTTCGCCCAACACGCCCGCGTGGGTGAACCACATCGCGCTGCGCGTCGACTCGGTGGACGACTTGCTCGCCGCCAAGGCGCGGCTCGAAGGCGCGGGTGTCGAGGTGCTGGGCGTGACCGACCACCACATCATCGAATCGATCTACTTCTTCGACCCGAACGGCATTCGCCTCGAATTGACTACGCCGACCGTGCCGCAGGCCGAGATGGACGCGCATGCGCGGCGCGCCCGCGCCGACCTCGACGCATGGACCGCGCGCAAGGCAACCCTGCGCGCAGCGAAAGGCGCGACGCATGTCTGATCTGCAACTCGCCGTCATCGACGTGAAGCCCGGCGCGTCAATGGAAAGCCAGTCGGGCCTGCAGTTGCTGCGCCCGCGCATCTACGGCGCCTTCCGCGCCCCGCACGGCCCCAAGAAGGTTGCGGCCATCGTGATGCATCCGACCAGCAACTTCATGGGCCACTACCTGATCGGCCCGCTGGCCGAGCGCGGCATCTGCTGCATGGGGTTGAACTCGCGCTTCGTGGGCAACGACACGGTGCTGCTGATGGAGCGCGCCATTCAAGACCTGGGGGCCGGCGTGCAGTACTTGCGCGCGGCCGGCTACGAGAAGGTGCTCCTCGTCGGCAACTCGGGCGGCGCAGCGCTCGCGGCCTTCTACCAGGCGCAGGCCGAGAACCTCACCGCCACGCACTTGCCCGATGGCGACCCGACGCACCTGCACCCGAGCGACCTGCCGCCGGTGGACGGCATCGCGCTGTGCGCCGCGCACCTCGGCCGCACACGACTGATGCGCGACTGGATCGATCCCTCGGTCACCGACGAGCACGACCCGCTCTCTGTTAACCCCGACCTCGACATGTACGACCCGCGCCACCGCGTGCCCTACGACGCCGAATTCCTCGCCCGCTTCAGTTCGGCGCAAAAGGCGCGGCTGGACCGCATCGAGCAGTGGTGCATCGAGCGCCTCGCGCTGCTGCGCAGTACACCGGGCGCACCGCGCGACCAGACCTTCATCGTCTACCGCACGCATGCCGATCCGCGTTGCGTCGATCTGTCGCTCGATGCGAACGACCGCTTGCCGGGCAGCGTGTGGGGCGATGCGCGCCAGGTGAACTACTCGGCGAACGCGATGGGCCGCACCACATCGCTCACCGCATTCCTCTCGCAATGGTCGTCACGCTCGCAGGCTGACGGGCCAAGCAACCTCGCGCGCACCACCGTGCCCAAGCTGCTGCTGACCTACACGGGCGATCAGTCGACCTTTCCGAGCACGCGCGATGCGTGGATGGCTGCCGGCGGCGCGCGCATCCGCAACGTCGACATCGTCGGCGGCAACCACTACCTCGCGGGGCAACCCGAACTGATCCCGAAGGCGGCCGACGCCATCGCCGAATTCGCGCACGCCCTTTAGAAGAAACATGGAAACCTTTGCATTTGCGCCGGCCTACGAGCTGCCGGCCTGGCCTTTCACGCCGCCACCGGAGCTGGACAGCCCCAAGGTCGTGCGCCACCCGATCGTCATCGTCGGCGCCGGGCCTTCGGGGCTCACGCTGGCCTGCGACCTCGCGCAGCGCGGCGTGAGTGCCGTGCTGCTCGACGAGGACGACACCGTCGGCGTGCGCGGCGCCTCGTCGCGCGGCATCTGCTACGCGCAGAAGAGCCTGGAGATCTTCGAGCGCCTGGGCATCTACGAACGCATCGCGGCCAAGGGCATCACCTGGTCGTTCGGGCGCACCTTCTCGGGCGACGAGGAGGTCTACAACTTCAACCTGCAGGCGAACAGCGTCTCCAGGCAGCCGCCGTTCATCAACCTGCAGCAGTTCTACGTGGAGTGGTTCCTGGTCGAGCGCATCCTCGAACTCGGCGTGACGGACCTGCGCTGGAAGAGCCGCGTGACGCGCGTGCAGCAACTGGCCGACGGCGTGCGGCTCGACATCGAGACACCCGCTGGCAGCTACACGATCGAGGCCGACCGGCTCATCGACGCCACGGGCGCCAACAGCGCGATCCGCGCGCAGCTGGGCATCGAGGCGCACGCCTCGCGCAGCACCGACCGCTGGTGCATCAGCGACGTGCGCTTCAAGAAGCCGCTGCCCACCGAGCGCTGGACCTGGGTCGACGCGCCCTTCAACGAAGGCCGCGGCGTGTGGCAGCACCTGATGGCCGACGGCGTGTGGCGCATCGACTACCAGATGCCCGAAGACTGCGACACGGCCTACATCAGCCAGCCTGAAGTGGCCGGCGCGCGGCTGCGCGAACAGCTCGGGCCCGATGTGGAGTTCGAGTTCGTGTGGATCGGGCCCTACGGCTACCGCGACCACCTGCTCGACAGCTTTCGCCACGGCCGTGTGTTCTTCATCGGCGACGCCGCGCACGTGGTGAGCCCCTTCGGCGCGCGCGGCGGCAACAGCGGCATCCAGGACGCGGCCAACCTCGGCTGGAAGCTGGCGCTGGTCGCGCAGGGCCGGGCTGGCGACGCGCTGCTCGACAGCTACGACGCCGAGCGGCAACCCGCAGCCAGGGAGAACCTGCAGGTGACGAGCCGCTCGGCGCGCTTTCTCGCGCCACGCTCGCCCGCCGAACACACGCTGCGCCGCGCGGTGGTGGCGCTGGCGGCGCGGCATCCGTTCGCGCGGGCGCTGGTGAACACCGGGCGCATGTCGGTCGCGAACGCCTACCCGGTCGCGCCGCTGCTGCCCGAAGGCGGGCACACGGTGCAGAACCTGCCGCTGCGCTGGGCCGACGGACGCGAGACCACGCTGATGCAGTTGCTGGCCGACGGCACGCAATGCATCGGGCTGTGGTTCGCACCGACGCGCGAGCAGGCCGACGCGGCGTGCGAGGCCACGGCCTCGTTGCCGCTGCGCCTGGTGGCCGTGGGTGGCGAGAGCAACAACCACGGGCTGCTCACGCTGCAACCCGACGACACGCTGGCCGCGCATCTCGGCATCGGCATCGACGACCGGGGCAGCTTCGCGCTGGTGCGCCCCGACGCCTACCGCGCCGCCGTGCTGGCGAACGCCACGCCGACGACCATCGCCGCCGCCCTGCGCACGGCCCTCGCCCTGGACGCTGCCCCATGAACACGGCACCCCGCATCCCCGACCCCGACGGCTTCTACGCCGCCCTGCTCGCCGCGCACGAAGGCCGCAGCGAAGCGCAAAGCGCCGACCTCAACGCCCGCCTCGTGCTGCTGCTGGCCAACCAGTGCGCCGACCAGGCCGTGCTGCTCGCCTGCATCCACGCGGCAGCGGCCGCCGAAGACCCCACGACCACCCAAGCCCCATGACCACTTCCGTCTCTTTCGCATCCGCCTCCGACACCCGCGAGCAGAAGCCGCAACTGCGCGAGCTCGCGCCGGGCGCCTACGGTTACATCAGCGACTTCGATCCCAACTGCGGCTTCGTGGTCGGCGACGACCACGTGGTGCTGATCGACACGCGCCCCACGCCGCGCATGGCGCGCGACTTTCTCGCGGCCATCCGCACCGTGACGGACAAGCCCGTCAAGACCATCGTGCTCACGCACTACCACGCGGTGCGCGTGATGGGCGCGAGTGCGTTCGAGGAGGTGGCGCAGATCGTCGCGAGCAACGGCACGCTCGACTGGATCCGCACGCGCGGGCAGGCCGACTTCGACTCGGAAGTGGGCCGCTTTCCGCGCCTGTTCGCGGGCGTGGAGGAAATTCCGGGCCTGACTTTTCCGACGATGAGCTTTGCCGGCGAGATGAGCCTGTGGCTCGGCCCGCGGCCGGGCACGGGGCGCGAGCTGCGCCTGATGGCGCTGGGCCGCGGCCATTCGAGCGGCGACACGGTGGCCTGGCTCCCCGACTGCGGCGTGCTGTTCTCGGGCGACGTGGTGGAGAACCGCTGCGGCGTGTACGCGGGCGACGCCTACATCGGCGACTGGGCCGGCACGCTCGATGCGGTGGCGGCGCTGGAGCCGCGCGTGCTGGTGCCGGGACGCGGCGCGGTGCTGCAGGGCGAGGCCGCGTGCTCCGAGGCCATCGGCCTGACCAAGGCATTTCTCTCGACGCTGCTCGACAGCGTAAAGGCGGGCATTGCCGCGGGCGACACGCTCAAGGGCTGCTTCGCGCGCGCCGAGGCCGCCATGGCGCCGCGCTTCGGCGGCTGGCCGGTGTTCCAGCACGTGCTGCCCTTCGACGTGTCACGCGCCTACGACGAGCTGCGCGGCATCGAGCACCCGGTGGTGTGGACCGCCGAGCGCGACCGCGAGCTGTGGCAGGTGCTGCGCGGCGAGTGACCCGAACCGATTTCAAGACAAGCAAACGGAGACAAGAAACGATGAAGCGATTTTTTTCCCTGCTGGCCGCGACCCTCGCGCTGGCGACCACCTTCGCGTCGGCGCAGCCGGCGGCCTACCCGAACCAGCCGGTCAGGTGGATCGTGCCCTACTCGGCCGGCGGTGGCACCGACAACCTGGCGCGCACGCTGGCCGAGGCGATGCAGCCGACGCTCGGGCAGCCGCTGATCATCGACAACCGGCCCGGCGCCTCGACCAACATCGGCGTGTCCGTGATGATGCACGCCAAGCCCGACGGCTACACGGTGATGCAGGCCGAGAACGCGGCGCTGCTGTTCAACGAGCACATGTTCGTCAAGCTCCCGTACAAGCCCGCGAGCGACTTCACCTACATCGGCACCATCGGCCGCTTTCCGGTGGCACTGGTGGTGCACCCCGACTTTCCCGCGAAGAACGTGGCGGAGTTCGTGCGCTACGTGAAGGCCAACCCCGACAAGGTGAGCTACGCCTCGCCCGGCAACGGCTCGCCGCACCACATGGCGATGGAACTCTTCAAGCAGAAGGCGGGCCTGACGATCACGCACGTGCCGTACAAGGGCGCTGCGCCGGCCATGACCGACGTGATGGGCGGGCAGGTGCCGGTGATGATGCTGGACCTGGCCTCGGGGCTGCCGATCATCCGCTCGGGCAAGGTGCGGGTGCTGGCCATCGCGCTGCCGCAGCGCGCCAGTGCCCTGCCCGAGGTGCCGACCTTCGTGGAGGCTGGCTTCAGCGACGTGAATGCCTACGCTTTCCACGGCCTGATCGGCCCGGCCGGCATGGCGCCCGAGGCGGTGGCGCGGCTGAACGCCGAGCTGCAAAAGGCCATGAAGGCGCCGAAGGTGGTGAAGCTGTTCGCGGACTTCGGCTTCGAGGCGTTGCCGGGAACGCCGCAAGACTTCTACAAGCTCTCGCGCGCGGAAAGCGACCGCTGGGGAAAGATCATCGCGGCGGCCGGCGTGAAGCTGGACTGACCCGAGGGCCTTCCATCCCCCTTCCATCCGCCCTCTCTTCGCTCACCAGCCAAGGCCGAGATGCAAGGGCAGGTAGACGGCCATGCCGGCCAGCATCGTGCCGAGCACGCCGCGGCGCCAGAAGTAGTACGCGCCGCCAACCACGGCCGCGTACAGGCGCGCATCGTGCAGCGTGGTGATGAGGTGGCCCTGCGTCATCACGATCTCGGGCGCGATCACGCCGGCCAGCGCCGCGGCCGGCGCGTAGTGCAGCGCCCGGTGCGCCCAGTCCGGCAAGCCCCACGGGCGGTCGAGGATGAAGAAGAAGCAGCGCGTGAGCACCGTGACCAGGGCCAGGCCGACGATCACGCCCAGCGTCCAGAGATCGGTGCCCCTCACTTGTCGTCCTCCGCGTCGGGGTCGAGCCCGAACTGCTTCTCGAGCCAGAAGCACAGCAGCACCGCCGCGCCGATGGCCACGACGATGTTGAGCTTGAGCGGCAGCGCATAGGCCGCGACCGCGGTGGCGCCCGCGATCAGCGCGGCCAGGATGCGCAGCGGCGTCGTCGCCATCGAGCAGACGATCGCCACCAGGCTCAGCACGCCGGCAAAACCGAGGCCCCAGTTCTGCGGAATGAGGTTGGCGAGCGCGATGCCCAGGAGGCTCATGCCCATCCACGAGCACCAGGTCACGAAGTAGTTGCCGGTGAGATAGGCCTCCTGCGACTGCTGCTCGGCGAGGGTCACGGGCGGCGCCGGGTATTGTTTGGTGAAGAGCGCGTAGCTCAGGTCCGCCGTCAGGTAGCCGTGCGTCATGCGCCGCAAGCGCGGCATGTGCATGAGGTAGGGCCGCAGGTGCAAGCTGAAGACCACGAAACGCAGGTTGACGCAGAAGCCCGTCGCCAGGATCACCCAGGCCGGCGCGCCCGCGAACAGCAACGGAATGGCCGCGAGCTGGGAGCTGCCGGCATAGACGAACAGCGTCATCGCCACCGCCTCGACCACGCTCATGTTCGACTTGACCATGGCCACGCCGGTCATCAGGCCCCAGGCGCCGATGCCCAGCGCCGCCGAGGACATGTCGCGCATGCCCTTGCGGAATTCGGGACGCTGGCGGATGGCGGCCGAAAGAAACATCAGCCGAACGCCTGCCCGGGCTTCAGGTCGAAGCCGCGCAGGAAATCGGCCACGGGCAGGCGCTTGCCGCCCGGGCGCTGGAGCTCGGTGAGCATCACGCCCGCATCGCCGGCAGCCACCTCGACGCTGGCGTCCGATACGGCCAGGATCGTTCCAGGCGCGGCGGACGCGCTGGCGGGCACCGCATGCGCGGTCCAGAGCTTGACGGTCTCGCCGTCGAGCGGACTGTTGGCGCCCGGGAACGGATCGAAGGCCCGGATGCGCCGCACGATGGCATCGGCGGGCTGGGCCCAGTCGATCAGCGCTTCGTGTTTTTCGACCTTGTTGGCGTAGGTGACGCCTTCGGCCGGCTGCGGCGTGCGGGTGAGGCTGCCGATGTTCTCCAGGGCCTCGACGATCATCCGGCCGCCCAGTTCTGCCAGGCGGTCGTGCAGGCGGGCGGTGTTGTCGCTGCCGATGGCCACGGCTTCGCGCAGCAGCATGTCGCCGGTGTCCAGGCCCGCGTCCATCTGCATGATGGTGATGCCGGTTTCCGCGTCGCCGGCCTCGATCGCGCGGTGGATCGGCGCGGCGCCGCGCCAGCGCGGCAGGAGGCTCGCGTGGATGTTGAGGCAGCCGTGCGCCGGCAGGTCGAGCACCCACTGCGGCAGGATGAGTCCGTAGGCGGCGACCACCATCACGTCGGGTTGGGCCTTTTGCAGCGCGTCGCGGCCGATAGCGGCTTCGTCCGGGTACTTGCCATCGAGGCGCAGGCTGCGCGGCTGCGCCACCGGCCAGTTGTTGGCAACCGCGAACTGCTTGACGGGGGAAGCCTGCAGCTTCATGCCGCGTCCGGCGGGCCGGTCGGGCTGGCTCAGCACCAGCACGACGTCATGGCCGGCGGCGGCAATGGCCTCCAGGGCGACGCGCGCAAACTCGGGCGTGCCCGCAAAAGCGACCTTCCGCCGGCTCAATCGCGGACCCGTTCGAATTCGAGGTCATCCCCCGTGTGATAGCGACGGACCACGCCGGTGGGATCTATATAGATATAGAGCATGCGGCGCTCGTTCACGGCCTTGTAGCGCCAGGTCCAGACCGTGCCGTCGAAGGAGCTCACGCGGTCGATCTGATAGGGCCGGCCGTAGAAGGCCATGACGTCGTTCTGGCGCCACTGATCGACCTTGATGTCGTATCCGAAGCGCGCCTCGTTGAGCACCTGGGTCACCGAGACGACCTTGCCCGAGGCGTCCACGTCGATGTCGGTGACCTCGAAGCCGGCCGGCATGCGCGAATACTGGAGGCGCTCGCCGCCGTTGTTGAGCGGATAGCGGCCGGTCGGCGCGCCCAGCCGCTGCAGGGTTTCGGCGGCGGTGGTGCCGGGCTGGATGCGGGTGGGCTCGTTGGCGCAGCCGGCAATCGCCGCGAGAACCGCCAATGCCGCGAGGGAGCCGAGGCTGCGCAAGGTCATGGGATTCAGGCCCGTTCGCGCGTTTCTTCGCGCTGCTGCTTGAGCAGCTTGCTCTTGATGCGGTTGCGCTTCAGGGGCGAGAGGTATTCGACGAACACCTTGCCCAGCAGGTGGTCGAGTTCGTGCTGGATGCACACAGCGAGCAGGCCGTCGGCCTCGATGGTGCGCATTTCGCCGTTTTCGTCGAGCGCCTGGACCTTGACCGAGGTGGAGCGCATCACGCCGTCATAGATGCCCGGCACCGAGAGGCAGCCCTCTTCGTTGAGCACTTTTTCGTCGCTGGCCCAGGTGATTTCGGGGTTGATCAGCACGATCGGCTTGTTGCGCTCTTCAGACACATCGATGACGACGAGCCGCTCGTGCACGTCGATCTGCGTTGCCGCCAGGCCGATGCCTTCGGCGTCGTACATGGTCTCCAGCATGTCGGCGACCAAGGCCTTGATGCGTGCGTCGACGCCCTGCACCGGCTTGGCGACCGTGTGCAGGCGCTTGTCCGGGTAACTCAGAATGATTCGTTTGGCCATGAAATCGGGGGGAAGTTGTGGCTATTTTCGCCAATTCCGCGACGCGAGGCCGCCTCCGGACCCGAAAACGTTGCCCTCTCAAGGGCTTCGGGCGCAGAATTCGTAGCAAATTGTGAGATTCGTATGCGCAACGATACGTCGTGCGCTCACCCATCCAGACATGAAAAAGCTCAGATCCACCGAACGCCAGCGCCCCAATCTCTTCGCCACGCTGACCGCCCTGGCGGTAATCGGCAGTTGCGGCGCCACCACGGCCTGGGCTCAGAACTACCCCGTCACGCCGCAGCAACGCGCCACCGCCCAGCAGACCGCCCAGGCAGGGGTTCCGCTGAGCGAACTGTCGCTTAAGGCGCCCGACGAGTACACGGTCAAGCCCGGCGACACGCTCTGGGCCATCTCCCGCCTCTACCTGCTGCGCCCCTGGCGCTGGCCGGAGCTGTGGGGCATGAACATCAACGAGATCGCCAACCCCCACCGCATCTACCCCGGCCAGGTTCTCTATCTGGACAAGAGCGGCGGCCGGGCTCGCCTGACCACCCGCCGCGGCGGCGTGAGCGGCGACGGCGGCACCATCAAGCTGTCACCTCGCACCCGTTTCGACTCGCTGGCCGGCATGGCCCTGCCCACGCTCAACCCGAGCCTGATCGAGCCGTTCCTGAGCGAACCGATCGTCGTGGACGCCAACACGCTCGAAAGCGCGCCGCGCATCGTTGCCGGCAACGACAGCCGCGTGCTGCTGTCGCGCGGTGACCGGGCCTACGCCCGCGGCAACCCCGAGTCGCCGCTGGTCGAAGTGCCGGGGCCGATCCAGAACTTCCGGATCTTCCGCAACGCCACGCCGCTCAAGGATCCGGGCACGGGCGAAATCCTCGGCTACGAGGCACAGTACCTGGGCAAGGCCCAACTGCAGCGCGGCGAATCGACCACCATCGAGACGGTCGAGGACAAGGACATCATCACGGTCGTCCCGGCCAGCATCGACATCGTGGCATCGCGCGAGGAAATGCGCGCCGGCGACCGCCTGCTGCCCGAACCGCCGCGCCAGCTCTTGAGCTACGCGCCGCGCGCGCCTTCGACGCAAGTCGATGGCCGGATCATCTCGGTCTACGGCAACGCAGTGCAGTTCGCGGCCCAGAACCAGGTGGTCGCCATCAACAAGGGCACGCGCGACGGCATCGACAGCGGCCATGTGCTGGCCATCCTGAAGAACGGCGAAACCATCCTCGACCGCACCGGCGCGCGCAAGGAAACCATCAAGCTGCCGAACGAACGCATCGGCCTCTTGATGGTGTTCCGCACCTTCGAGAAGGTGTCCTACGCCCTGGTGCTCGAGATCAACGACACCCCGAAGGCGGGCGACTTCCTCGTCAACCCCTGATCGGCTTCACGGCGCCCACGTCCTCGCCCCTATCCGTTTGGAACGCGCAGAACTCGCAGGCTGGCTGCGGCTTTCACTGACGCCGGGCATCGGCGATGGCGCCGCGCGCAAGCTGCTCGCGGCCTTCGGTCTGCCCGAAGCAGTCTTCGCGCAGACCCATGCGGCACTGCGACAGGTCGTGAGCCATGCGCAGGCGGAGGCGCTGCAGCAGGCGCCCCAAGCCCTCCAGGCATCGATCGACCAGACCTGGCAATGGCTGCAAGCGGCCGAGGGCAACGGCGTCGCCCGCCGCCTCGTCACGCTGGGCGACGCCGGCTACCCGGCCTCGCTGCTCGAAATGGCCGATCCGCCGCTGATGCTCTACGTGCTCGGTGCCTCGGACTTCGACCTCACCCAACTGCAGAACAGCATCGCCGTTGTCGGCAGCCGCAATCCGACACCGCAAGGCGCCACCAATGCGCGCAGCTTTTCGCGGGCGCTGGGCGATGCGGGCCTGCCGGTGGTGTCCGGGCTCGCGCTGGGCGTCGATGGCGCAGCGCACCAGGGCGCCCTCGATGCAGCCGGCGATGCACCGCGACTCGCCACGGTCGCCGTGGTCGGCACCGGCTTGGACCGCGTGTACCCCGCGCGGCATCGCGACCTCGCGCACCGCATCACCTTGCAGGGGCTGATCGTGAGCGAGCTGCCGCTCGGCACGCCGCCCCTCACGCAGAATTTTCCGAAGCGCAACCGGCTCATCGCAGGGTTGGCGCGCGGCACGCTGGTGGTCGAAGCGGCCTTGGCGTCGGGATCGCTCATCACTGCGCGGCTCACCTCGGAGCAGGGCAAGGAAGTGTTCGCTATTCCAGGCTCGATCCACTCGCCGCAATCGCGCGGCTGCCATGCGCTGATCCGCCAGGGCGCGAAGCTGGTCGAGTCGGTGGCAGACATCCTCGAGGAGCTGCCGCCGCTGCGCACCGGCAATGCGGCCAGCGCCCAGTCTTCGAACGGCCACGCAGGCAACGAGGCAGCGGTTTCAGAAGACCCGCTGCTCGACGCTCTCGGCTTCGAGCCCGTGAGCCTCGATGCCCTCAGCGCCCGCACCGGGTGGAGCGCCGCGGCACTGCAGGCCAGGATGCTCGAGCTCGAACTGGACGGGCACATCTCGCGCCTGCCCGGCGGGCTCTTTCAACGGACCGCATCCGCTTGACGTGTTGCCACGCAAATAGCTGCGCGGACGAAATGCGGGGCAACACACTAGCCTGCCCTGCACATTCGTGGGCTATATTGGGCTCATGTTCGAAGTGCTTGTTTTTGTCTACGAAAACTATTGGCGCGGCGATGCCTGCCCCGAACCCGAACAACTGGGCCGCAAGCTCAGTGCCCACGGCTTCGAGGCAGACGAGATTCGCGATGCCCTGCACTGGCTCGACGGCCTGAGCCTCGCAACGCAGGGGATGCAGCTGGAGCTCGATGCCGACGACGACACCACCGCCACGGTCACCTTCCGCGGCGCGCCCGAATCCTCCCTGCCCCAATCGGACGACGCCATGCGCGTCTACTCCCAGGCCGAGCAGGAACACCTGGGTGCAGAGTGCCTCGGCTTCATCCGCTTTCTCGAATCGTCGAACGTACTGTCGTGTGGATTGCGCGAGATCGTGATCGAACGCGCGATGGCGGCACCGGGCGATCCGGTGGCGCTCGACGAACTCAAGATCATCGTGTTGATGGTGCACTGGAGCACCGGCATCGAACCCGATGCATTGGTGCTCGATGAGCTCTGCGAGAGCCGCGAAGGCCGCGTAGCGCACTGACCAAGCCGGCCGCGGCGGCCGGCCAGTTCAGTTCAGCAGCCGCTCCGGATTCGCATCGAGCTTCGCCAACGCCTCGCGCGTGGCGCGCACCGTGAGCGTCTCTTCCTCGGCCGGCACCAATAGACCGGCCTGCAGGTACGTCGCCAACCGACCCGCCTGAATCAGGAAGCTGCGGCCGTCCGCCGTAGCGAACAGGTGCAACTGCTTCCGATCGCTGCGCCAGACGAACTGCACCTGGCTCACGCGGTCGTTGTGGTCCAGCATGAACCAGTTGCCCACCTGCAGTTCGTGCGCCCAGGCCAGCATGTCCTCGGGCACCTGCACGCCGGCCGCATCGGGCACCACCTCGATCGAGGCGGCATCCACGCCCAGCAGCAGTTCGATGCTGTGCGCATCGAGCGGCAGGTCGGCGGTGCCGCCGATGTCGCTCACAAAATCTTCCAGGTGCGCCAGGCGCTCGGCCATGGCTTCGATCTTGGCCTGCGGGATCGCCTCGGTCTTCGACAGGAAGGCATCGGACAGCGTGGCGCCGATGGTCTTGATGTGCGCTTCCTGCGGCTCGTCGACGATGCCCAAGAGCGCCATGCCCTGGCGCAGGCGCTGCAGCAACTGCGGCAGGTCTTGAATGACGCGGGCGCGGTCGGTGCGGTTGGGCTTGGCGCTCGCAGCCCAGACCAGCTCGGAAGCCACGCGCTTCAGCATCACCGTCTGCTCGCCCTGCGCGCCGTAGCGCAGCGCGGCGATCGCCAGCACCTCGGCCCACACCTTGAACAGGAACTCGCGGATCTCGTCGCGCACCGGCATGTCGTTGAGCATCTTGCGCAACTCGATGGTGTACTGGATCGCCATCGTTTCCTTCTGCTCGACCTGCTGCGCGACGCTCATCACGCGCTGCGTGGTGTCGCTCTGCGTGAGATAGCGGTTGAGGAAAGCGACGAACTCGTCGAACACCAGCTTGAACACGCGCTGGCCGGTCTCCGGGTATTGCTCGATCACCTGCACCACGCGGCGGATCTCGCCTTCGAGCGCGCTGCCGGTGATGGCGGCTGCGTCGAAACCCATTACGCAGGAGCCCATGCGATCGATCAGCATGCGCGCGGGGTGCTGCAGCGTGCCGAAAAATTCAGGCTCGGCGATGGCCACGCGCAGCACCGGCATCTGCAGCCGCGCGAACCACACGCGCGCCGAGAACGGAATCCGCTCCTCGGCCAGGATGGCCTGGAACATGAGCGCGACGATTTCCACGGTGGCCTTGTCGGCCGTGGTGGGCGCGCGCTTCTTGAGTTCGGTGCTGCGCCGGCGCAGGTCGACTGCCGTTTGCTGGATGACGGTGGCCTGCTCGCCCGATGCGTCCATGTACTGCGTGGCGGCCATGCGGTAGGCCACCTCGGCCTCGGCGATGGCGCCGGCAAAGGTTCTGGAGAACTGCCGCGGGGCGGTGTTGCCGCCCGTGCCCGGCGTGCCGCCGCCGGGACCGGTCGTGCGGCCCGCCGGCGCGGTGCCGGTGATCGAATTCTGGGCGGGGACGGTGGTGGTGGTATCGCTGCCGATGCGCCCCGTGACGAATCGCTTGAGGCTCAGCAGCGCGGTCTGGGCACGCTGCCGCGCCATCATCAGCGGCGAGCCGCCGATCGTCGACGTGCCAGCGGGCATCGGTACGGAAGCTTGCGGTTGCGACTGGTGCGGGTGTTGAGGCGCCTGCGTGCCGTAGCCGGGACGCTGCTGCGAGCCGCCGCCGCCACCGCCGTCCATCGGCGCGGTCGCCGAAGCCACTCCGCCCGCAAAGGAGGTGTTGAAGCCCGCGCTGTTGCCAGCGCCTGCGGCATTGCCGGTGCGCCGCACGAAGCTCTTGAGATCGATCTCCTGCATCACGCCGTTGGCGATCAGGTAGGCATTGGCGCTCTCGTAGGCCTTGACGATCACATCGATCAGTTGCTGCTGCACCGTGTCCTGCACCCGGGCCCAGAGCTCGCGGCTCAGGCCGGCGGCCAGCCACTGCTCCACCAGCAGCCTGGCCAGCGTCTCGGGCTTGAGCACGTCCTTCGAATCGAGTTCGTTGGTGCCTTCGAGGTGCTGGATGCGCAGGCGCAAATCGCTGAGCTCGAAGCTCGCCTTGTCGTGGATCACCTGCGCGAGGCGCGAGGCGAGGATGTTGGTCTCGACCACCTCGTCGCCGATCAGCTCGAGCCGCAGCGCCGTGGGAAAGGTCGTCAATCCGCCGGTGGGCGCGGCGGCGCCGAGCGCCTTGCGCCAGCTCGCCTGCGAGAGCGTCACCCATTGGGTGGCCTGGCCCTGGAATGCCACGAAGTCGTCGCGGTGCTCCTGCATGGCGCGGGCGTTGCTCACCTCGGAGGCCAGCTGCGTCAGCCGGTCGCGGATCGCGCGGGCCAGCGGGACGATGGCCCCTTCCGTGGCCAATACGAAACGCTCACGCGTCTCGCGTGCGAGCTGCAGGGAAGAGGCGGACCGCGCAATGCTCATTGAAGGATCGGGAAGGCCAGGGGGAACTGTTCATCGGCAACAACAACCGCGAGCTTGCATCGGGAAGCGCCACCGCACAAGTGTGGACACTGCCCGGCGTTGCACGGGAACAGCGGTGCGGCTTTGCCGCCCGCTTTGTTGAACCCTGAAGTATCCGTCAGACCACGGCGCCGGCGTTCGGGTCTTCTTCCGTCTCGCCTTCGCGCTTGGTCGGCGGGCCGCCGCCCTTGATCAGGTCTTCGCGCTTCACGCCCAGCCACATCGCGATGGCCGCTGCCACGAAGCACGAGGAGTAGATGCCAAAGCAAATGCCGATGGTCAGCGCCAGGGCGAAGTAATGCAGCGTCGGGCCGCCGAAGAAGAACATCGACAGCACCACCAGCTGCGTGGAGCCGTGGGTGATGATCGTGCGGCTGATGGTCGAGGTGATCGCGCTGTCGATGACTTCGGCCGTCGTCATCTTGCGGTAGCGGCGGAAGTTCTCGCGCACCCGGTCGAAGATCACGACCGATTCGTTCACCGAGTAGCCCAGCACCGCCAGCACCGCCGCCAGCACCGCCAGCGAGAACTCCCACTGGAAGAAGGCGAAGAAGCCCAGGATGATCACCACGTCGTGCAGGTTGGCCAGAACGGTAGCCAGCGCAAACTTCCATTCGAAGCGAAACGCCAGGTAGATCATGATGCCCACGACCACCATGGCGAGCGCCTTCAGGCCGTTGCTGGTGAGCTCGTCGCCCACCTGCGGGCCGACGAATTCGTTGCTGCGCAGTTCCACCGTCGGCTCGATGGCCTTCAGGGCGCCCATCACCTGGTCGCTCTGCTGGGTCGAGGTCATGCCCTTGGCGACCGGCAGGCGGATCTGCACCGAGGTGCCGAAGCTCTGCACCTGCACCTCCTGGTAGCCCAGCTTGGCGACGACTTCGCGCACCTTGCCGACGTCGGCCGATTGCTTGTAGGCCACTTCCATCACCGTGCCGCCCGTGAACTCCACCGACAGGTGCAGCCCGCGGTGGAACAGGAAGAACACGGCCAGCGCGAAGGTGACGAAGGAAACGATGTTCAGCACCAGCGCGTGGCGCATGAACGGGATGGTCTTGTGGATCCGGAAGAATTCCATGGCGGTCTCTTATTTGGTTTCGGCCACGACCGCGGCATCGGTGCCATCGGTCTTTGGACGCCATACCGTGCCGATCGACACGCTCTTGAGCTTCTTCTTCTGTCCGTACCAGAAGTTCACCAGGCCGCGCGAGAAGAACACGGCCGAGAACATCGAGGTGACGATGCCGATGCAGTGCACCACCGCGAAGCCGCGCACCGGGCCCGAGCCGAAGGCCAGGAGCGCGATGCCCGCGATCAGCGTCGTGATGTTGGAGTCGAGAATCGTGCCCCAGGCGCGCTCGTAGCCCGCATGGATCGCCGCCTGCGGCGAGGCCCCGTTGCGCAACTCTTCCCGCACGCGCTCGTTGATCAGCACGTTGGAGTCGATGGCCACGCCGATCGCCAGCGCCATGGCGGCAATGCCGGGCAGCGTGAGCGTGGCCTGCAGGATCGAGAGGATCGCCACCAGCAGCATCAGGTTGACCGCCAGTGCAATCGACGAAAAGATGCCGAACAGCGCGTAGTAGAGGCACATGAACACCATGATCGCGGCGAAGCCGTACATCACGCTGTCGAAGCCCTTCTTGATGTTCTCGGCGCCCTGCGTCGGGCCGATCGTGCGTTCCTGGATGATTTCCATCGGCGCGGCCAGCGAGCCGGCGCGCAGCAGCAGCGCGAGGTCGTTCGCCTCACTCACGGTCATCGCGCCGGAGACCTGAAAGCGGTTGCCCAATTCGCCGTTGATCGAGGGAGCGGTGAGCACTTCGCCCTTGCCCTTCTCGAAGATCAGCATGGCCATGCGCTTCTTGTAGTTCTCGATGCTGACCTGCCGCATGATATTGCCGCCCTTCGAGTCCATCGTCAGGTCGACCTTGGGCTGGTTGGTCTGCTGCTCGAAGCCGGGCTGCGCGTCGGTGAGGTTCTCGCCGGTGACCAGCACCTGCTTCTTCACGATCACGGCGCGGCCGGAGCGGTCGAGGAATTTCTCGGAACCGAACGGCACCGGGCCCGTGCCTTGTTCGGCCGCGCGGCCTTCGGTGCTTTCGTCCACCAGGCGCATCTCGAGCGTGGCGGTGCGGCCGATGATGGTCTTGGCTTGCGCCGGGTCCTGCATGCCGGGCAGCTGCACGACGATGCGGTCGAGGCCCTGCTGCTGGATCACCGGTTCGGCCACGCCGAGTTCGTTGATTCGGTTGTGCAGCGTGGTCACGTTCTGCTTGAGCGCCGCGTCCTGGAAGCGGCGCGCGGCTTCGGGCTTGATGCTGGCCACGATGCGCGATTCGGTGCCCTGCTGGCTCTCGACGGTGCTGAGGTCCGGCATCTGGTCCTGCAGCATGCGCCGGGCGATCTCCAGGCTGGCGGCGTCGCGCAGCGTGATCTCCACCGTCTGGCCGTTGCGGTTCACCGCGCTGCCGCGCACCTTCTTGTCGCGCAGGCCCGCGCGGATGTCGCCGGCGAAGGACTCGGCCTTCTTGTCCAGCACGCCGCGCATGTCGACCTGCAGCAGGAAGTCGACCCCGCCGCGCAGGTCGAGGCCCAGGTACATCGGGAAGGCATGCAGCGCCGTCAGCCAATGGGGCGAGCGCGACACGAGGTTCAGCGCCACCACATAGGAGGCTTCGTCCGCATTCGGCACCAGCGCCTGCTGCAGCGCGTCGCGCGCCTTGATCTGGTCGTCCGTGGTGACGAAGCGCGCCCGCACCGCGGTCGGCTCCAGCGTCAGCAGGTCGGGGGTGAGACCGGCCGTCTTGAGCACCTCTTCGACCCTGGCCTGGGTCGAGGCATCGATCTTGACGGTGGACTTGGCCGCCGACACCTGCACCGCAGGCGACTCGCCGAAGAAATTGGGCAGGGCGTAGATGAGCCCCACGAGCAACACGATCACGATGATCGTGTACTTCCAGACCGGGTAACGGTTCATGAGAAAGCGCTTTTCAAGAAACGGGACACGGCGTGAATTGGGGCCCTGCGCCGCAAAGCGCAAGGATCAGCTCACGCTTTTATTTGACGGCGCCCTTGGGCAGGACCTGAACCACGGCGCTGCGCTGGATCTTGATTTCGATGCCGTTGGCGATTTCCAGGCCGAGGTACTGGTCGCCCAGCGAGGTGATCTTGCCGAGCACGCCGCCGGCCGTTGCGACTTCGTCACCCTTGGCCAGGGCCTCGATCATGGCGCGGGCTTCCTTCTGGCGCTTCATTTGCGGGCGGATCATGACGAAATACAGCACCACGAACATCAGCACCAGCGGCAGCATGCTGCCGAGGGAGGACAACATGTCGCCGCCGCCGGCGGCTGCGGGCGCGGTCTGGGCGAAAGCAGAGGAAATGAACAAGAGAGTCTCCAGCAGAGGGAAGAGAAGAAAGCGAGAGGAGTGCGGGCCGGGCCTGCCATTCCATCTCTGAGCGGTTGCGGGAAAAACCGGCCGCAAATCAAAGCTCGGCGGGGCTTGGCCACCGCACAGCACCGGGCATTGTATTCGGGGCACGGCGCCCTTCCAGCGGCTTATCCGGCGCGGTGGGGAGGGCTTTCCGGGTATCCGCCCCGGCCGTTCTTTGCTACGTTTTGAATAGCAAAAAGCGCCCGGCGGGCGCTCTTTGAAGACGGGAACGGCTGAAAGATCAGGCCGCCGCGCGCTGCCCCTGCGGGTTGCGCCACTTGGCCATCAGTTCGCTCCAGCGCGCACGGGCCGCCACGAGGTTGCGCTCCTTCACATGGCCGTAGCCGCGGATCTGCTCCGGCAGGCTCGCGATTTCCAGCGCCAGCGCGTGGTTGTCGGCACGCAGCGCGCCGATCACCTCTTCGATGCTCGCGCGGTACTCGGCGATCAGCGCGCGCTCGGTCTTGCGTTCTTCGGTGCGGCCGAAGATATCGAGCGCCGTGCCGCGCACACCCTTGAGCTTCGCGAGGAAGCGAAAGCCCGTGAGCATCCAGGGACCGAACTTCTGCTTCTGCAATTGGCCCTTGGCGTTCTTCTTGGCAATGATCGGCGGGGCCAGGTGGTAGTTGAGTTTGTAGTCGCCTTCGAACATGCCTTCGACACGGTCGAGGAACGTGCGATCTGTGTGCAGGCGCGCGACTTCGTACTCGTCCTTGTACGCCATCAACTTGAACAGGTAGCGTGCCACCGTCTCGGTGAGCGCCGTCTTGCCCAGCGGGGATTCCGACTGCTGCACCTTCGCGACGAACTGACTGTATTCCTCAGCGTAGGCGGCGTTCTGGTAGCCGGTCAGGAACTCGGCGCGGCGTGCCACCAGGGTCTCGACGGTCTCGCGCTTCTTGAACTCGATGACCTGGCCCGGGCGCACGCGCTTTTGCAGTTCCTCGGGGCGAACCGCGGCCTGGCGGCCCCATTCGAAGGCAGTCTTGTTGTTCTCGATGGCCACGGCATTGAGCTCGATGGCGCGCATCAGCGACTCGTGCGCCAGCGGCAACCAGCCCTTTTGCCAGGCGTAGCCCAGGATCATCGGGTTGACGTAGATGCTGTCGCCCATCAGCGTGGTCGCGGCCGCGTCGGCGTCGAAGGTGCCGATGCCGTCGAAGCCCACGGCGCGCGCGATTTCGGCGGCGCAGGCGTCTTCGGGGTTCTGCCAGTTGGCATTGCGCACGAAGGCGGCCGTCGGCGAGCTGTGGCTGTTGAGCGCCACGTGCGTGCGCCCTTCGCGCATCCGCGCCATGGTTTCGCCGTTGACCGTGACCAGCGGGTCGCAGGCCAGAATCAGGTCGGCGGCAGCGGTGCCGACGCGCGTGGTGCGGATGTCCTCCTGCGTGTCGCCGATGAGCACGTGGCTCCAGGTGGCACCGCCCTTTTGCGCCAGGCCCGCCGCATCCTGCGTGACGATGCCCTTGGCCTCGATGTGCGCGGCCATGCCGAGCAACTGGCCGATGGTGATGACGCCGGTGCCGCCGACGCCCGCCACCACCACGCCCCAGACCTTGCCGCCGGCCAGCGACGGAATCACGGGCTCCGGCAGCAGGCCGAACTCGGCCGGCGTCGCGCCCTTGCTCTTGCTCTTCTTCTTGAGCTGGCCGCCCTCGACGGTCACGAAGCTCGGGCAGAAGCCCTTCAGGCAGCTCATGTCCTTGTTGCAGCTGCTCTGGTTGATGGTGCGCTTGCGGCCGAATTCGGTTTCCAGCGGCTCCACCGAGAGGCAGTTGCTCTGCACGCTGCAGTCGCCGCAGCCTTCGCAGACCAGCTCGTTGATGACCACGCGCTTGGCCGGATCGACGGCCGTGCCCCGCTTGCGGCGGCGGCGCTTCTCGGTCGCGCAGGTCTGGTCGTAGATGATGGCCGTGGTGCCGGCCATCGCGCGGAACTCGCGCTGGATGTCGTCCAGCAGGTCGCGGTGCTTGACCTGCACGTGGTCGCCGGGAATCGAGACACCCTCGTACTTCTCGGGCTCGTCGGTGACGATCACGACCTTCTTCGCGCCCTCGGCATGCAGGCTCTCGGCGATCTGCAGCACCGAGTGGCCTTCGGGCCGCTCGCCGACCTGCTGGCCGCCGGTCATCGCGACCGCGTCGTTGTAGAGGATCTTGTAGGTGATGTTCACGCCCGCCGCGATGCTCTGGCGAATCGCCAACAGGCCGCTGTGGAAGTACGTGCCGTCGCCCAGGTTCGCGAAGATGTGCTGGTCGGTCGTGAAGGGCTGCTGGCCCACCCATGGCACGCCCTCGCCGCCCATCTGCGTGAAGCCGATGGTGGAGCGGTCCATCCAGGTCGCCATGAAGTGGCAGCCGATGCCGCCCATCGCGCGCGAACCTTCGGGCACCACCGTGCTGGTGTTGTGCGGGCAGCCCGAACAGAACCACGGCTGGCGCGTGGCGTCGGCCACGCTGGTGGAAGCCTGCTGCACCACCATCGAACGCTCCTTGGCTTCGAGGATGGCGAGTTGCGCGTCGATGCGCGCCGTCATGTCGGCGCCGGCCGCGGCCAGGAGGCCCGTCTTCTTCAGGCGCAGCGCGATCGCCTTGGCGATCAGCGCGGGGTTCAGGTCGGCGTTGGCGCGCAGGAGCGTGTGCGCGGTCGGGTTGGGCATCGACCATTCGCCGCCGGAGTAACCCTCGGCCGCATGCACTTCGCCTTCGTCGAACTTGCCGACCACGTTGGGACGCACGTCGGGGCGCCAGTTGTAGAGCTCTTCCTTGAGCTGGTATTCGATGACCTGGCGCTTCTCTTCGACGACCAGGATTTCCTGCAGGCCGGTGGCGAATTCGCGCGTGAGCTGCGCTTCGAGCGGCCACACCACGCCCACCTTGTGCAGGCGGATGCCGAGTTGGCGGCAGGCGGCGTCGTCGAGCCCCAGGTCCAGCAGCGCCTGGCGCGTGTCGTTGAAGGCCTTGCCGCTGGCCATGATGCCGAAGCGGTCGTTCGGGCCTTGAATGACGTTGTGGTTGAGGCGGTTGGCGCGGATGTAGGCGAGCGCGGCGTACCACTTGTAGTGCATGAGCCGGGCTTCCTGCTCCAGCGCATGGTCGGGCCAGCGGATGTGCAGGCCGCCGGGCGGCATATCGAAATCGGTGGGAATGACGATCTCGACGCGCTCGGGGTCGATCATGGCCGTGGCGCTCGACTCGACGATCTCCTGGATCGTCTTCATGCCCGACCACACGCCCGAGAAGCGGCTCATGGCGAAGGCGTGGATGCCCAGGTCCAGGATTTCCTGCACGCTGGTCGGAAAGAACACCGGCGTGCCGCAGGCCTTGAAGATGTGGTCGCTCTGGTGGGCGGCGGTGGAGCTCTTGGAGATGTGGTCGTCGCCCGCCACCGCGATCACGCCGCCGAATTCAGTAGTGCCCGCCATGTTGGCGTGCTTGAAGACGTCCGAGCAGCGATCCACGCCCGGGCCCTTGCCGTACCAGATGCCGAAGACGCCGTCGAACTTGTTGGTGCCTTGCGGCGAGAAGCCCAATTGCTGGGTGCCCCAGAGCGCGGTGGCCGCGAGCTCTTCGTTCACGCCCGGCTGGAAGACGATGTTCTGTTCCTTCAGGAACTTGCTGGCCTTCCACAGCGCCTGGTCGTAGCCGCCGAGCGGGGAGCCGCGGTAGCCGCTGATGAAACCGGCGGTGTTCTTGCCGGCCTGCTTGTCGCGCAACTGCTGAAGCATGGGCAGCTTCACGAGGGCTTGCACGCCGCTCATGAAAGCGCGGCCGTAATCGAGGGAGTACTTGTCGTCGAGCGTGACGGTTTCTAGCGCGCGGCGAATGTGCTCGGGCAGCGGGGCGTTCATGTTGTCTGTCTCCGTATTGGCAGGGCCTTGTGGGCCTGGCTGGATTGGCTGTGGGTCTGTGCCCGGTAGGGCGCGAGCCCATGATCACGCAAAGTGTATGCCGGGGTCCGCGACAGGTGTTTGCGTTCTTTGCCCCAAAAAACGCGCTTCCAGAAAGAATCTTGCTTAACATCGGCATCCATGGAAAGCATTGACAAGTTCGACCTCTCAATCCTGCAAGAACTGCAGGCCGATGGCCGCCTCACGAATGCCGAGCTTGCGCAGCGCGTCGGGCTCTCGGCGGCGCCCTGCTGGCGGCGGGTGCGGGCGCTGGAGGAAGCCGGCTTCATCAAGGGCTACCGCGCCGAGATCGACCGCCACAAGATAGGGCTGGGCGTGCTCGCCTTCGTGCGCGTGGACACCGAGCGCGTCACCAACGAAGCCACCCGCAAGCTGGAAGACGCGATCCGCAAGATGCCCGAAGTGGTGGCCTGCCACTACATCAGCGGCACCGGCACCTTCGAGCTGCAGGTGGTGGCGCAGGACCTGAACGGTTTTTCGGCCTTTGCGCGGCAGCACCTGATGAACCTGCCGAACGTGAAGGACCTGCACACGAGCTTCTCGCTGGGGGAGGTGAAGGCGAGCAGCGCGTTGCCGCTGGGGCATCTGGCGAAGTAGCGGCGCATGACATTTGCCCGCTTCGCGCGGGTTTTGTGCGCGCCCCGCATGCAGGGGTGACCATTGTTGGCATTGCGAAATCGGTGAGCCGACAAGACTGTGGAAACCAGACCGGGACGGGCCCGGCCTTCCACTTTCTTCTCACGGTCGCATGATCCTCAGCCCACCCTTTCTGCCTGCCCGCACGTCGCAATCCGAAGCCGCCTGGCTCGACGCCGCCATGGCGCAGCCCACCTCCCGGCTCTCCAACACCAATGCCGCCGAAGGCTCCTTTCCCCTCAGCCTCCGGCTGGGCTGGCACAACGGCATCCACATCCAGGCACCGCAGGCCGCGGGCGCGTACCTGCCGGTGCGCGCCGTTGCCGACGGGACCGTCGTCTTCGTGCATCCGCCGACCGCGCCCAACAACGACGTCAACCACGCGCTCAACTACAACCCGTTCAACGCGGGCACGCCCAGCCCCGCGTGGACCAGCGATGGCTTCGTCGTCATCGCGCACAAGGGCGAGATCGGGGCGGCGGGTGCGGTGGCGACCGAGTTCGTCTACTTCAGCGCGTGCATGCACCTGGGGAGCCTCGCCAACCACGCCAGGACGCGCCAGCCGCTGAAGGCCGGCGACGTCGTCTTTCGCAAGGAAGCGCTGGGCACGCCGGGACAGATCTACGGCCACGACGGGCAGGTCCATTTCGAGGTCTGCTGCGACGAGGCGAACCTCGAGAAGCTCACCACCCGCAAGCGGGACTGGGCCGATCCGCTGGCGCCCCAGCCGCCGACGGCCAACGGCCGCACCGACGCCGTCTTCGGGAGCCTCTACATCTACCTGCCCGCGGGCACGCCAACGCGCGCGAGCCAGCCGACCAGCCACTTGCGTTCGGCCGTCCACGCAGGCGGCGCAGCGAGCGCAGCCACCGACTTCTTCCTGCCCGACACCTTGCGCGCCGCGCAGTGGGTGCAGATCACTTATGAGCACGGCAGCGCGATCCTCGCCAGCTGCGACAGGCTGGGCGCGCCGATCGGCCAACCCCGCAACGACAGCCGCTACGACTACATCACCGTTGCCACCATGCGCCCCGGCGCCTCGCAGAGCTTCGAGTACGACCTGTCCGCCGTCGCCAACGACCGCCACGGCTCGCTCGATGCCGCCACCCAAGCCTTGAGCAGCCCGAGCGGCTGGTACGAACTGCTGCGCTTCGGCCGCAACCTGGGCCCCGACGCATTGCCCGCCAACGCCGCCCACTGGCGCAAGGTCGTCACGCCGGACGGCGGGCTCTGGGTCGATCTCAATGCGCCCGGCACCTTCAAGTTCAGCGACGCCGATTTCCTGGCGATCACGGGCTGGAACTGCTTCGACGACGACCCGACCCCGACCGACCAGCGTTGCGATTCACTGCGCATGAAGACGCTGATCCGCGATCCGGACCGGACCAATGAGGGGCGCATGGAACGGGCGCAGTTGGCCCGGCGATTGGGAGAACCCGAGGTGCGCAACAAGCTGCGCCGGACGATCTGCAAGTTTCCGAGCGAGTGGGACCAGAAGGATGTCGAGAAACGGTACGGCTGGCTGGAGACGGAGGACTTCAAGTCAACGGACGATGACGCGACGGGAGCGCAGAAATGGGAGCGGTTTGTGAAGCACGCGAAGGCGGTCACGTTTCTTGAATTACCGGAGGCGTTTCTGAAGGCGGATTGGCGGTTTCATCCGAGGGAATTCGTGGGGCATATGAGGAAATGCGGGTGGTTGAGTTGCAGTGAAATAGAGCAAATTTACAAAAGCCACGATCTCCGCAACAACAATCCCGCCAGATTCGATGCCATCAGGAAATATCAAATTTCACTGAATTTAATGACGCGCAAATATCTGCTGAATACATCAAAAAGATTGCCTCATATTTTGGGCCAAGGCGCGGAAGAATCCAGTTTTTTAACAGCAATGCAAGAAGACTCCATGACCGGCAGTGCGGTGAATGGAGAGGTTCACGGAAAGGTTGGTGGAAAAGACCCGCAATCCCTGCGCAACGAACTCGATTTCGGCCATTGGTGGGGCTTCAGCCCGAATGAAAGAGTGGATTGGTACGGATCAAAGAAATTCAATAGCAAGGGACTTCTGATTGCCAGCTCGTACAACTGGAGAATGGGCAACCTCGGAGATCCGGACGCTCAAAAATTTCGAGGCAGAGGATTCAAGCAATTAACGGGCAGGCTCAACTACGTTCAATATTGGGTATACCGCGGGTGGTTGACCAGAAGCAGTTTTGACAATCATTGGTGGACCGATCCGCAATATGTGGCAAGAAACGTCCGAGGAATGACCAAAACCCCAGGCGTTGTTGATAACCCCGAAGTCGTTGGAACATCAATTTACAACTGCATGGATGCCGGAGGCTGGTATATGACATTTCAGCGTCCTGACGTGCTCCGTGCAATGGACGGCGACATGGATTATTTGGCTGCCAGCATCAGCGAATTGGCGCAAGAAACGACGGCATCCAAAGCGGTCACGCTTGCCATCAATGGCGGAGAAATCGCTTGGGACAGGCGACTGAAAAACACAAGGGCCGCCAAGGAAATAATTCTCGACCAATGAGATCAAAAAATGCTGAAAAAAACAATCCTTGTCGCATCTTTTTTTATGGCGCATTCATTTTGCCTGTCGCAGGAAATAAGCGCATTAAAAATCGACCGGAAAATTTTGAAGCTGAGCAAAAATGCAGGATCTTTATCCTGCCAGGTCAATCTGGATTTCGATGGATTTCGATACTCAGGCGATCGCCAATTCTTGATTTTCAAACAGATCAAAAAGGGCTTTTACGCTCCTTTTTACACGGATTTCATCAAATTGACCGATGCGTACGATCAATGCAAAAAATCCTCGCGAATCCGAACATTGCACGATCCAGCCGGCGAAAATATTCTGGACATCAATGCAGCGGGCCAAATTTACATGACCTATTTGGAAGACATGCACCACATCGGCGGAGGCACATTGGCCACTCGGGTTTCTTATGCGGTCAGGCGCCTGCCTGGCTCAAAGGAAATCATGTTCCCATTCAGCGTCAGAAAAAATGAGTCCGATGAAAAGGCGATGCAAAGAATAGGTCGCACCGGAGGTATGTCATCTTATGAATTCGGAACTGCTCCAGATGGCATTCGCCTGATATCAAAAAATGGAAAATATATCGCGCCTGCCGGAATTCGGTGTGACGAAGAAAAGCCTTATGAAGATGTTTGGAACGTCGATACACGAAGAAAAATTTCCGCAAAAGAAATTGAAGCGCTGAAGCGCAAGAACATCCAATGTGAAGATCTTTTTGACTGACCGCCCATGGCCAGCAACGCGCCGACGCTCCTGCCAGCCTGAAATCTTCCTGAGCGGTATGCGAGCATTCGCCCCATCACCGACACAAGAAGAGGGAGCCGCATGAATCTCGACCCCAGCCGCCGCGCACTGGACCATCTGCAGCAAATCCGCCTGCTCACCGACGCCGAACACGCAGCCGCCGCCAACGATCCCGAGTTGCCCAACGCCCTGTTTCGCACGCCGGCCGAAGCGCTCGCCTGGGTCGTCGCCCGCGAAATCATTCCTCAGGCGCAACTCGCCGATCTACCCACCCGCGCCGCAGGCACAGGCCAGGAGAACGAAGCCCAGGCCATTGTTTCCGAGGCCACCGACCTCATCAGCGGCGAGTTCCCTCTGCCGCCGTGGGCGCAGTTGCACATCCGCCTGCTGGACCGCCGCGTGCACGACGGCGTCAGCGCCAACGCGCTCGACCAGTTGATGGCCCTGCAATTGATCGACGCGGCGCAGCACTCGCACAGCCTCTCGATGCTGCCCACCCACGAGGAAGCCTGGGCCGCGCCCGATTCGCCGTCCGCCACGCTCGCCTGGACGGTGCTCCGGGCGGGCGCGCTGAGCGCGGATGACCTGAAGGCGCTGGCCGGCCGTACGGCGCATGACGAGATCGTCGCGGACGCCATGGCCCGCGTGGCCGGCGCGCGGACGGAGATGCGAACGACGAAGACCACGACGACGTTCTCCGTCGATTCGATGGACTTCACCACCTCGTCGTCTTCGTCGACGTCTTCCTTGCCGTCCGTGCCGTTCGCGTTGCCGCCGTCTTCCAGCTCGCAGACGCGGACCTTCACCTGGACGTCGTCGTCGGCGCCAGGGCCTGCCACGAGCAGCTGGAAAAAGAAGGTGATCGGCGCCGTCGTGATCGCGCTGGTCGCGCTCTACTTTCTCTTCGTTCGCTGAAGAGAAAAAGGCGACCGGCGCGACCGGTCAGCGCCGCTCGGCGCGGCTCGCATCGCGCGTCGCGCGGAATTCCGATCCCTGTCCCCATTCCGGCCAGCGCTTGCTGTTGGCCAGCGTCTCTCCCACGCGATAAAGCAGCGGCAGGTCGTGCGCCATGCCGGTGAAGGACCAGTCGACCTTCCATTCGTCGGCCGGCTGGTGGTAGCGCTCGGCGGTGTAGGCCTTGGCGGACGCTTCGCCGGCCGCGAGGCCGCCTTCCACCCAGTCGTTGCCCGAGGCGAACGAGAGCGCCGGCACGCCGCGCTTGGCAAAGGAGAAATGGTCGGAGCGGAAGAAGTAGCCGGCCTCGGGGTGCGGGTCCGGCGCATAGGCCAAGCCGAAGCCCTTGGCCTGCTCGACCAGCAGGTCCTGCAGCTGCGAAACCGCACTGCCCGAGGTGCTGAAGTTGCGCGCCGGGCCTTCAGGGCTGAGCGCGTCCATGTTGATGACGGCGACGGTTTTAGCCAGCGGGTACAGCGGCTTGGCGCCGTAGAACTCGGAGCCCAGCAGGCCGCGCTCCTCGGCCGTCACGGCCAGGAAGACGACGGAGCGCTCGGGCTTCTTCGGCGCGCTGGCGAAGGCGCGGCCCATCTCGATGAGCGCGGCGAGGCCGGTGCCGTTGTCGACCGCGCCGTTGTAGATCCTGTCGCCCTTGGCATCGGGCGCGCCGACGCCCAGGTGGTCCCAATGGGCGCTGTAGATCACGGTTTCGCCGGGGCGCTGGCGGCCTTCGACGCGGCCGACCACGTTCTTCGAAACGATCACCTGCCGGTCGATCGCGTACTCGGCCGTGAGGCTCGCATCCTTCAGCACCTGCGACTGGAACTCGCGCGTCTGCGCGAGCTTCTTCTGCGCCTCGAAGTCCAGTCCCGCGCGGCGCAGCAGCTCCACGGCTACGTCGCGCTGGATCCACGCCTCCAGCTTCGGATGCACCGCGGCGGGCTGGTCGCGCTCGATGTCGAGCATGGTCGCGGTGTTGGAGTTCTTCACCGTGGCCCAGCCGTACGCGGCGGGCGCGGTCTCGTGCACGATCAGCACGCCCAGGGCGCCGCGGCGCGCGGCCTCCTCGAACTTGTAGGTCCAGCGGCCGTAGTAGGTCATGGCCTTGCCGCCGAAGTCGCCCGTGCCGTTTGCACCGGTTTCGAAATCGGGGTCGTTGACCAGCACCACGGCGATCTTGCCCTTGAGGTCGACGCCCTTGTAGTCGTCCCAGCGCCGCTCGGGCGCGCTCACGCCATAGCCCACGAAGACCAGCGGCGCCTGCTGGATCGAGACCGAGGTCGAGCCGTCCATCGCGGCGCGCACCGCGATCTGCTCGCCCTGCACCAGCGCATCGCGCTGCGTGCCTACCTGCAGCGAGAACTGCGGCGTGCCGCGGAAATCGGTCTTCACCAGCGGCACCGACTGCGTCCAGCCGCGCTTGCCGCCTTCGAGGTCGCCGCCGGGCACGAGGCCCGCGGCCTTGAACTGGGCCACGAGGTAGTCGACCGTCTTGGCCTCCGCCGGCGTGGCGGGCGCGCGGCCCTCGAAGTCGTCGCCGGAGATGGTCTTCACGATCTGCGACAGGCGCTGCGGATCGAAACGCGGCGCCGGGTCGCCGGCCGCCAGCGCGCTCGTGGCGCTCCATGCCAGGCCGATGCCGCAAAGAAGAAAGGCAGGTCCGAGTCGCCGGGTCATGCAGAGCTCCTGAAAGGGGAAGCTCCGGATACTAGACAGCGCGCCACGCCACCGGGCGATGCCCCCGGGCCCGCCCGGAGAACCTTAGTTAGCCCGCGGGCAGGCGTGGAGCGAGGACTCAGTCGAAGCACTCACATTCCGCTTTGCAGAGCGGTGCGGAAGGGCGGCCGATAGCGCCAGCCTAAAATCCTCGCCCACCACATACGCATACCGCCGCGCCCCGCGGACACAGAGGACCCTCCAATGAACCCCATCCGCCGCGCACTGGCCCTCGGAATTGCTGGTCTCGCAGCCGCCTCACTCACCTTCGGCGCCCAGGCCCAGACCCCGAACCGCGAACTGACCGTCGCCTCCAGCGCCACCTACGCACCCTTCGCGTTCGAGAACAAGGACAAGCAGATCGTCGGCTTCGACATCGACATCATCAACGCCATCGCCAAGCAGCAGGGCCTGAAGATCAAGGTCGTCAACACGCCGTTCACCGGCATCTTCGGCGCGCTGAACAACGGCGACGTCGACCTGGTGATCTCGGGCGTGACCATCAACGACAAGCGCAAGCAGAGCTACGACTTCACGCCGCCCTACTTCGCCGCGCGCCAACTGATCGCGTTGCCCAAGAACAGCACGGTCGCCTCGCTGAAGGACCTCGCGGGCAAGAAGATCGCCGTGGTGAGCGCCTCCACCGCCGACGACATCGCCTCGCGCGAATTCGGCAAGACCAGCCCCAACATCCGCCGCTTCGAGAGCACGCCGCTCATCATTTCGGAGCTGGCCGGCGGTGGCGTCGATGCGGCCATGGGCGACAACGGCGTCATCGCCTACCGCGTGGCGCAGCATGCGGACCTCAAGACACTGGACGACAAGTCCTTCCCCGAAGAGGGCTTCGGCATCGTGGTGAAGAAGGGCGACAAGGCGCTGCTCGACAAGCTCAGCGCGGGCCTGGCGGCCATTCGTGCGGACGGCAGCTACGCGACGATCTACAAGAAGTGGTTCAACAAGGACCCGAACGTGCGCTGAGCCGCACGGCACCTGTGACCCGATCACGGCCGCCCTCGAAGCGGCCGTTTGTTTTTTGAGAGTGATGACGCGAAGGCGATGAATATGGAACAACCGATCCTCCTGTTTGGATGGTTCCGCTGGGACATCCTGGTCGAATACAAGGACCTGTTCTGGCAAGGCGCATGGATGACGCTGCGCATGACGGTGGTGTGCGTGCTGCTGGGTTCGAGTTGGGGTCTCTGCCTTGCGCTCGCTCGCCTCGCGCAGCCTCGCCATGCGCCGTGGACCTGGATCGCGCGCTTCTTTTTGCGCTGGCCGGCCACGGTGTATGTGAGCTTCTTCCGGGGCACGCCGCTGTTCGTGCAGATCCTCTTGATCCACTTCGCGGTGATGCCGGTGTTCATCCATCCGACGAGCGGCATCCTGATCGACGGCGAACTCGCGCGCACCTTGAAGCAGGAGCACGGCGCGCTCATCTCGGGCGTGGTGGCGCTCACGCTCAACTCGGCGGCGTACATCTCGGAGGTGTTCCGCGCGGGCATCCAGTCGATCTCGCGCGGGCAGTTCGATGCGGGGCGCTCGATCGGTTTCTCGCCCGCGCAGGTGATGCGCTACGTGGTGCTGCCGCAGGCGTTTCGCCGCATGCTGCCGCCGCTGGGCAACAACGCGATCGCGCTCTTGAAAGATACATCGCTGGTCTCCGCCATCGGCCTGGCCGAGCTGGCGTATGCGGCGCGCACCGTGGCTGGCGCCTATGCGCGCTACTGGGAGCCGTACCTCGCGATCTCGGTCATCTACTGGGTGATGACGCTGGTGCTGACCACGATGCTCAGAAGGCTCGAACACCGCCTCGCGCGCAGCGACCGCGGTTGAAGCAAGAAAGCCGCGCGCCACAATAGCGCCACATGCCACCGATAACGACCGAAGAGACACCCCTGCCGCCCACGCGGCCGCAACCCTCGAAGTTCGCGGCCCTCGAGCCGCTGAAGCTCCCCGTGTTCCGCATGCTATGGAGCACCTGGCTCATCGCCAACATCTGCATGTGGATGAACGATGTGGCGGCGGCGTGGATGATGACCTCGCTGACCACCTCGCCGATCTGGGTCGCGCTGGTGCAGTCGGCCTCCACGCTGCCCGTCTTCCTGCTGGGCCTTCCGAGCGGCGCGCTGGCCGACATCCTCGATCGCCGGCGCTGGCTCGTGGCCACGCAGTTCTGGCTGGCCGGCACGGCCATCGTGCTGTGCGCGGCACTGGCGCTCGATTTGATGACCGCGCCGCTGCTGCTCGCGCTCACCTTCGCCAACGGCATCGGCCTGGCGCTGCGCTGGCCGGTGTTCTCGGCCATCGTGCCGGAGCTCGTCCCGCGCCCGCAGCTGCCGGCGGCGCTCGGCCTGAACGGCATCGCGATGAACGCCTCGCGCATCATCGGCCCGCTCACGGCCGGCATGCTGATCGCGAGCGCGGGGACCATCTGGGTGTTCGCGCTCAACGCGGTGCTGTCGGTGGCGTCGGGCTTCGTGGTGCTGCGCTGGCGACGCGAGCACACGCCCAATCCGCTGGGGCGCGAGAAGCTCATCAGCGCGATGCGCGTGGGCGTGCAGTTCGTGCGGCAGTCGCAGCGCATGCGCGCGGTGTTGACGCGCATCTCGATCTTCTTCTTCCACTCGACGGCGCTGCTCGCGCTGCTGCCGCTGCTCGCTCGCAACTTGAAAGGCGGCGATGCGGGCACCTTCACGCTGCTGCTGGCCGCGATGGGCTCGGGCGCGATCGTCGCGGTGCTGTTCCTGCCGCGGCTGCGCCAGGCGCTCGGGCGCGACCAGCTGGTGCTGCGCGGCACGCTGCTGCAGTCGGGCGCCACGGCGGTGATGGCCTTCGCGCCCAACGCCTGGGTCGCGGTGCCGGCGATGTTCTTCGGCGGCATGGCGTGGATCACGGTGGCCAATTCGCTCTCGGTGTCGGCGCAGCTCGCGCTGCCCGACTGGGTGCGGGCGCGCGGCATGTCGATGTACCAGATGGCGATCATGGGCGCGAGCGCGATCGGTGCGGCCATCTGGGGCCAGGTGGCGACCATGACGGCGCTGAACCTGAGCCTGGCGGTGGCCTCGGTGAGCGGCACGCTGCTGATGCTCATCGCCCTGCGCTTCGTGACCGACGTCACCGGTGAAGACGACACCAGCCCCGCCGAAGCCGGCTGGGCCGCGGGCCCGCCGGCCGAGGCGCCGCAGGAAGAAGGGCGCGTGGTGATCACGGTCGAGTACCTCATCGAGCCGGCGCGCGCCGCCGCCTTCCACATCGTCATGCAGCAGACGCGCCGCGCGCGCCTGAGCCAGGGCGCGATCGGCTGGGAGCTGCTGCACGACATCGCGCAGCCCAGCCGCTACGTGGAACAGATCGTCGACGAGTCGTGGACCGACCACCTGCGCCGCTTCAACCGTGCGACAGCCAGCGACATGGTGCTGCGGGAGCGGCGGCTGGCCTTTCACATCGGCGAAACCTCGCCGGTCGTCACGCGCTACATCGTGCGGCGATGAGAGTGCCTGAATTCATCCAGATCGTCTGATTTGGCGGTCAGGGCAGACCCCTTGCCTGCAAGGGGTGGGTAATTACGGGGGCTACTTTTTTTGACCGATCGGATGATTTAGGCCATCATCCGGCCGTCGCGTCACGAGGTACACCCCGATGAATCCGCCCACACTGCGCAGCCGCTTCTGGTCCGACCTGACCAGCGAAGAGTTCTCCCGCCTCGACCGCGAACGGCTCATCGCCGTGCTGCCGGTGGGCGCCACCGAGCAGCACGGTCCGCACCTGCCGATGTCGACCGACACCGCCACCATCGACGGCATGGTGCGCGCCACGCTCCCGCACCTGCCCGACGACCTGCCGGTGCTGTTTCTTCCCACCGTGCCCTACGGCAAGAGCAACGAGCATTCGCGCTACCCGGGCACGCTCACCGTGTCGGCCAACACGCTGATCTCGCTCTGGAAGGACATCGGCGCGTGCGTCGCCAAGGCCGGCGTGCGCAAGCTGGTGCTCTACAACAGCCACGGCGGCCAGATGAGCGTGATGGACATCGTGGCGCGCGACCTGCGCGAAGAGCACGACATGATGGTCGTCGCCGCCAACTGGTACACGCTGGGCCTGCCCGAGGGCCTGTTCACCGCGCACGAAGGCAAGCATGGCATCCACGCCGGCGACCTCGAAAGCTCGGTGATGCTGCACCTCACGCCCGACTACGTGCGAAAGGACCAGTTCCAGAACTTCAGCTCGATGACCGAGCAGCTGGCCGCAGAAAACAAGTTCCTCTCGATCACGCCCAGCGGCAAGCTCGGCTGGCAGATGCACGACATCAACCCTTCGGGCGCGGCCGGCGATGCCACGCGCGCAACGGCCGAGAAGGGCGCCGCGGTGCTCGACCACGTGGGCCGCCGCTTCGTCGAACTGCTGCACGAGGTGGACCGCTTCCCGCTCTCTCGCCTCGCCAACGAACCTGCCTGGCGCTAGGCTCGCCCCACCATGGAAAGCACCACGCCATCCACCACCCCGCCGCTGGTCAGCCTGCGCCACGTCAGCAAGCGTTTTGCCAACGGCACGCTCGCGCTGCAGGGCATGACGCTGGACATCGGCGAGCACGACTTCATCAGCTTTCTCGGCCCCTCGGGCTGCGGCAAGAGCACGGCGTTGCGCCTGATTGCCGGCCTCACGCGGCTCAGCTCAGGCGAGATGCAATGGTCCGGCGCCAATACCGGAAAGACGCAGAGCGACCGCGACCTGGGCTTCGTGTTCCAGGAGCCCACGCTCATGCCCTGGGCCAAGGTGTTCGACAACGTGTGGCTGCCGCTCAAGCTGGCCGGCCAGAGCCGCGATGCGGCGGCGCCGGTTGTGCAGCAGGTTCTGGAGATGGTCGGCCTCTCGCGCTTTGCCGACGTGTACCCGCGCGAGCTCTCGGGCGGCATGAAGATGCGCGTGTCGATCGCGCGTGCGCTGGTCACGCACCCGCGCCTGCTGCTGATGGACGAGCCCTTCGCCGCGCTCGATGAAATGACGCGCATCAAGCTCAACAACGACCTGCTCGCCATCTGGCGCGAGCACCGTTTCTCGGTGGTGTTCGTCACGCACAGCGTGTACGAGTCGGTGTATCTCTCGAACCGCATCGTGGTGATGGCCGCGCGCCCGGGCCGCGTCATTGACGAGATTCGCATCGAGGAGCCCTATCCGCGCGGCGAGGAATTCCGCACTTCGAGCCGCTACAACGCGCACTGCACGGCAGTGTCGCAATCCCTGCACGGAGCCCTGCATGGCGTCGACATCGATCACTGAACCCGTGGCCCTCGCGGACGTGGACACGGCGCCCTCCGAGGCCTCCCTGCGCGCGCATGAAGACAAGTTGCGCCGCCGCGAATCGCTGCTGCGCATCACCGTGCCCGCGGCCATCGTCGTGCTGCTGCTGCTCATCTGGGAATGGACGGTGCGCGCCAACAACATCCCGCACTACATCCTGCCCGCGCCCTCGCTCATTTTGAAGACGCTGTTCGATAACTGGGACACGCTCTCCAGCGCGCTGTGGTTCACGGTGAAGCTCACGCTCCTCGCACTGCTGGCGGCCATCGTGGGTGGCGTGCTGCTGGCGATTGCGTTCGCGCTCTTCAAGTGGGTGGAGATCGGCCTCTTCCCGATCGCGGTGATCCTGCAGGTGACACCGATCATCGCGATTGCGCCGCTGATCCTGATCTACGTCTCGAGCACCACCGCGGCGCTGCTGCTGTGCGCGTGGATCGTGGCGTTCTTCCCGATCCTGTCGAACACCGTCATCGGCCTCAAGAGCGCCGACAGCAATTTGCGCGACCTGTTCCAGCTCTACAAGGCCTCGCCCTGGCAGACCTTCCGCTACCTGCTTGCGCCGAGCGCGCTGCCGTACTTCATGGCGGGCCTGAAGATCGCGGGCGGGCTGAGCCTGATCGGCGCCGTGGTGGCGGAGTTCACTGCGGGCACGGCGGGCAAGGAGACGGGTCTCGCCTCGCGCATTCTCGAATCGAGCTTCCGCACCGAGATCCCGATGATGTTCGCGGCGCTGCTCCTGGTGTCGTTGCTGGGCATCGTGATCTTCATCGTGTTCGCCGCCCTCTCGCGCATGGTGCTTGGCCACTGGCATGAAAGCGAAATGCGCCGTGAACGCTAGGCCGATGCACACGGTCATCGACTGGGACGCGGTCCGCGAAGACCTGCGCGGACTGAACCTCGTCACCGCGCCGAGCCAGAGAAAGCAGCTGTCGAAAGACTTCTACTGGTACAGCCCCATCCTCACCGCACAGCTCGCGGGCTGCGTGGCCGACCTCGTGGTGAAGGTCAGCACCGAGGACGACGTGCGACAGGCAGCAGCAGTCGCCGCGAAGTGGAAGCTGCCGCTTACCGTGCGCGCGGGCGGCACCGGCAACTACGGCCAGTGCGTGCCGCTGGAGGGCGGCATCGTGCTCGACGTGACGCAGATGTGCCGCGTGCTCGACATCCAGGACGGTCGCATGCGCGTGGAAGCCGGCGCGCGCATGCACGACATCGACCTCGCCGCGCGCGAGACCGGGCAGGCGCTGCGCATGTGGCCCTCGACCTGGCATGTGGCCAGCATCGGCGGCTTCATCGCGGGCGGCTTCGGCGGCATCGGATCGTTTCGCCACGGCATCCTGCGCGACCCGGGCAACCTGCTGCGCGCGCGCGTGATGACGGTGGAGCGCGAGCCGCGCGTCATCGAACTCGTGGGCGACGAGATCCAGCAGGTGCATCACGCCTACGGAACCAACGGCGTGATCCTCGATGTCGAAGTGGCCCTGAGCCCGGCGGTCGAATGGGTGCACTGCACGGTGCTCTTCGAGACGTACCGCGGCGCGCTCGACTTCGGCATCGCAGCGCAAGCGCCGACGCTCGACATCTTTTTGCTCTCCACCGTGGAGGCCCGCTTCTCGCCGTACTACACGGCAATGCGCGACCGCTTCCCGATCGACCGGCATGCAGTCTTCACCATGGTCTCGCCCGAGTCGATGGCCGAGTTCCGCGCGCTCGCCGATGCGCACGGCGGCATGATCTCCGTCGCCGGCACCGAGGCCGAACTGCTCGCCGACGGCCTGCCGCCCGCCTACGAGTGCGCGTTCAACCACACGACGCTGCAAGCGCTGAAGGCCGACCGCGGCTGGACCTACCTGCAGGTCGCGTATGCGCAGCCCTTTGATCCTTCGGTGGTCGAACGACACCTGCAAATCTTCGGCGACGACGTGCTGCAGCACCAGGACTTCGCGCGCGCGGGCGGCGAGTGCGGCACCTTCGGCATCCTGCTCGTGCGCTGGAAGGGCGAGGCGCATCAGTACGAGGTGATCCGCGAGATCGAGTCGCAGGGCGGCTGCCAGATCTTCAACCCGCATGTGGTCACCATCGAAGACGGCGGCATGAAGACCATCGACACGCAGCAGATCGAATTCAAGAAGCGCAGCGACCCGATGGGTTTGATGAACCCCGGAAAAACGCGCGGCTGGACGCCCGAGATGGCCGTCGAACGCTGAAAAGATTTAGTCTCCGCATCCCGTACTTTCCAAAACCTCCACAGGAGTTCGTCCCCATGCGCATCCCCGCTTTCCACCTCCGCCCGCTGGCCTTCGGCCTGGCGCTGACAGCAGCCGCCTTCGCCGTGCAGGCGCAGGAAAAAGTGGTGTTCGCCACCAACTGGAAAGCGCAGGCCGGCCACGGCGGCTTCTACCAGGCGCTGGTGGATGGCACCTACAAGAAGTACGGCCTCGATGTCGACATCCAGCAGGGCGGCCCGATGGTCAACAACCGGCCGATGCTGCCGGCCGGCAAGGTCGATTTCCTCATGACCGGCAACCTGCTGCAGTCCTTCGACAACGTGAAGAACGGCGTGCCCACGGTGGTGGTCGCGGCCTTCTTCCAGAAGGACCCGCAGGCCATGTTCGCGCACCCGGGCCAGGGCTTCGACACCTTCAAGGACATGACCAAGGCGCCCGTCGCCTTCATCGGCAAGGACGGCCAGTTCAGCTTCTGGCAGTGGATGAAGTCGGAGCACGGCTTCAAGGATTCGCAGCTCAAGCCCTACACCTTCAACGTCGGCCCGTTCCTCGCGGACAAGAAGTCGATCCAGCAGGGCTATGCGATTTCGGAGCCGCTGTCGATCAAGGCGCAGGCCGGGTTCGATCCGGTGGTGCAACTGCTGGCGGACAACGGCTTCTCGACCTACTCGACCACCATCGAGACGCGCGCGGACCTCATCAAGACCAAGCCCGAGACGGTGCGCAAGTTCGTCGAGGCCTCGATCATCGGCTGGAACAACTACCTCTACGGCGACAACAAGGCCGCCAACGAGATGATCGCCAAGATCAACCCCGACTCGCCTGTGGCCGCGTTGCAGGGCTCCATCGAGCTGATCAAGAAGATGGGCATCGTGGACAGCGGCGAATCGCTCACCAAGGGCATCGGCACGATGGACGAAGCCCGCGTGAAGGACTTCTACGACAAGATGGTCAAGGCCGGTCTCTACAAGGCGGGCGAGGTGGATCTGTCGAAGGTCGTGACCACGCAGTTCGTGAACAAGGGCGTCGGTGTCGACGTTCGCAAGAAGCTCACCGGCAAGTAATTCGTTTCGTTGTTTTTTCCCGTGGGTCGCGCGGGGCTTGCGCCGGGGTCAGATGCCGGCGCCTGGGTTGCCATAAGGCACCGCGCGCCCTTTTGTTCCTTGGGCTCTGACCCCGTCTCGCCGACAGGCGATGCGGCCCTCCACATGAAAACGCTAGTCGTCCACTGCCATCCGAACCCTGACAGCTTCAACCACGCGCTCTACCGCACCGCGCTCGAAGCGCTCGAACAGCGGCATACCGTCCGAGCCATCGACCTCTACGCCGAGGGCTTCGACCCGACGCTCACCCGCGAAGAGCGCATCGCCTACATCGACAACCCCGACCTCATCCGCGAACGTGTGAAGCCACATGTCGAAGCGCTGCTGTGGGCCGAGCACCTGGTGTTCGTGTTCCCCATCTGGTTCTATGGGCCGCCGTCCATGCTCAAGGGCTGGCTGGAGCGGGTCTGGCTGCCGGGCGTGGCCTTCCTGCCGGCCGAGCGCAAGGGCCAGCTCACGAAGTCGGGCATGCGCCACATCCGGCGGCTCACGGTGGTGACCACGGGCGGCTCGCCGCGCTGGTTCCTGAAGGTGATCGGCGACCCCTGCCGGCGGCTGTTCACGCGGGGCCTGCGCGCGCTGTTCGCGTGGCGCTGCAAGGTGACGTGGCTGCAGCTGCACGACATGAACGCCGTCACCGAGCGCGACCGCACGCATTTCATCGAGCGCGTTTCGCGGACGTTGCAAGCGCTCTAGAAAAATTCGATCCGAGCGAGAGCAACAAATGCCAACCACCGTTCGGGCTGAGCTTGTCGAAGCCTGCGTCCATTGGGCACAACCCTTCGACAAGCTCAGGGCGAACGGCGGGAAGGTTCAGGGCGAGAGGAATCGCTCAATGAACATAGAAAGGAAAACACCATGAGCCTCGAACGCACGCTGACCGTCCGCGTCGAACGCATCTCGCGCGAGACACCGGAGATCCTGGCCTTCGAGCTGGCGCATCCGTGGGGACGCGCGCTGCCGGGGTACGAGGCCGGCGCGCACATCGATGTGCACATGCCGGGCGGGTTCTCGCGGCAGTACTCGCTGGCGCGGGCGCCTTCGAATGCGCCGTCTTATGTGATCGGGGTGAAGCGCGAGCTTGCGAGCCGCGGCGGATCGGCCTCGATGCACGAGCGCGTGCGCGAGGGCGACCTGATCGCGATCAGCACGCCGCGCAACACCTTCCCGCTGCGCGAAGAGGCCGCGCATCACCTGCTGATGGCCGGTGGCATCGGCATGACGCCGCTGCTCGCGATGGCGCAGGCGCTCGCGGCGCGCGGCGCATCGTTCACGCTGTGCGTGTTCGCGCGCAGCGAAGAGCACCTGGCGTTTTCCGATGCGCTGCGCGACCCCGCGCTCGCGCCGCATCTGCGCCTGCACCTCGACCAGGGCGATGCCTCGCAACGCATCGACCTGCAGGCATTGCTGGCCGATCGCGCGCCCGACACGCACCTCTACGTTTGCGGCCCCGGCGGCTTCATGAAGGCGGTGCGCGATGCGGCCGCGCACTGGCCCGAAGACGCGCTGCACACCGAGTACTTTGCCGCACCGACCGATGCCAACACCACCACCGGCCTGCCCTTTACGCTGAAGCTCGCGCAGCGCGGCATCACGGTGCCGGTCGCGGCGGACCAGACGGCCGTCGATGCGCTGCATGAAGTGGGCATCGACATCCCCGTGTCCTGCCAGCAGGGCCTGTGCGGCACCTGCGTGGTCGAGGGCGACGGAGAGGCCGCCGAGCACCGCGACTTCTGCCTCACCGGCACCGAGCGGCGCAGTAAGGTGGCGCTGTGCTGCTCGCGCGCCAAGGGCCTTGAACTGGTGTTGCAGTTGTGAGCGTTGAAGAAACCGAGAGCGACGCACCGGCCACGCGCGGCCGGTCGCGCAAGTACACGCAGGTGCTGGGCGTCATCTACCAGGCCGCCATCGACGTGTTCGCGAGCGAGGGCCTGGCCGGCGCAACGACGCAGGCCATCGCCGACAAGGCCGGGCTCTCGAAGGCGCAGCTGCACTACTACATCGAGAGCAAGGAAGCGCTCTACCGGCTGGTGCTGCAGGACATCCTGAACGACTGGATCGTGGTGTTCGGCTTCAGCGACGAGGCCTTCGGGCCGCGCAAGGTGCTGAGCGACCTGATCCATCGCAAGATGGTGTTCTCGTTCCAGCATCCGCTGCGCTCGCGCATCTTCACCGCCGAGATGATGCGCGGCGCGCCGGTGCTCAACACCATGATGGATACGAGCAAGGCGCGCACCGACCAGGCGGCCGCCGTGATCCAGAACTGGATGAACCAGGGGCTGATGGACACCGCCGACCCGATGCTGGTGCTGTTCCACATCTGGGCGGTGACGCAGTTCTATGCGGACCATGCGACGCAGGCCGCGTACTTCCGCAACGTCGCGCAGGACGGCGACGACAAGGACCGGCGCTACCTGATCGAGCATGTGACGGATTTCCTGCTGAAGGGGGCGGGGGTCAAGTAGCGGGCCGGGCCTTTCCGTCTCCCCATCCATTCACACGGAGCCCCATCCGTTCACACGGAGCCCCATCCGTTCACGCTGAGCCTGTCGAAGCGCCGCGCAAGACTTCGACAAGCTCAGTCCGAACGGGGAGGGAATCACATCCATCATCCGTTCACGCTGAGCCTGTCGACGCGCCGCGCAAGACTTCGACAAGCTCAGTCCGAACGGGGAGGGAATCACATCCATCATCCGTTCACGCTGAGCTTGTCGAAGCGCCGCACAAGACTTCGACAAGCTCAGTCCGAACGGGGAAGGGAATCACATCCATCATCCGTTCACGCTGAGCCTGTCGACGCGCCGCGCAAGACTTCGACAAGCTCGGTCCGAACGGGGGAGGGAATCACATCCATCATCCGTTCGCGCTGAGCCTGTCGAAGCGCGCGCAAGACTTCGACAAGCTCAGTCCGAACGGGGGAGGGAATCACATCCATCATCCGTTCACGCTGAGCCTGTCGAAGCGCCGCGCAAGACTTCGACAAGCTCAGTCCGAACGGGGGAGGGAATCACATCCATCATCCGTTCACGCTGAGCCTGTCGAAGCGCCGCGCAAGACTTCGACAAGCTCAGTCCGAACGGGGGGTCATTTCTGCGGCAAATACATCGTCGCTTCGACCTCGACCAGCACCTCGTCCCCCGGCAGGAAGCGCGACACCTCGACCACCGTGCTCACCGGCGGCTCGCCCGGATAGAAGAGGCCGCGCACGCGGTTGTAGAACGCGTAGTGCGGCAGGTGGCGGAAGTACTGCACCAGCTTGACCACATCGTCCATCGTGCCGCCATGCTCGGCCGCGATCTGGCGGATGCGCTCCAGCACGAACCAGCTCTGCGCGACGATGGCGGCCTCGAACACATCGACCGACATCTGGCCGGTGGCGTAGCCCACGCCTTGCAATGCGGTGCGGGCTTCCTCGGGGATGTCGTCGTAGCCCGCGACCGCGCGGCGCTTGGCCGGATCGACCGCGACCACGCCGCTCATGAAGACGAAATCGCCGACGCGTTTCGCGGCGGCGTAGTTGGCCATTGGCTTGCCCATGCTCATTGTGTTTTCTCCAGAATTCGACCGGCACGGATCACAGTGCGTTCGCGCCCGCGCGGCCCGATGAGATCATGCTCGTCGGTCGCTGCGAGCAGCACCAGGTCCGCGGGGCAGCCCGGTGCGATGCGGCCGTCCCACGCGAGGCCGAGCGCCTTCGCGGGGCTGACAGTGATCGCATCGAGCCAGTCGCTTGCGGGCGCGAGGTGCGCCATCTGCACGCCGAGGCCGAAGGTCTCCACGAGGTCGTAGCTGCCGTAGGGATAGAAGGCGTCCTGCACGTTGTCCGTGGCCAGGCTCGCACGCAAGCCCCGTGCCGCCGCCTCGTGGATGCGCGTGATGCCGCGCGGCACGGGCGTGCGGTCCCAGGCGCCTTGCAGGTAGAGGTTGGTGGTGGGCAGCGCGACGATGTGCAGGCCCGCGCCGGCGCACAGCGCGAGCGTCTCGTTGGCGACCGCGTCATCCTGCACCGAGAGCGAGCAGCAGTGGCCGCAGACGACGCCCTGCTTGAAGTCGCGCGCGCGTACCAGTTGGGCAATGCTGCGCAGGCCGGTGGCATCGGCATCGAGCCCTTCGTCGACATGGAAGTCGAGGCCGAGGCCATGCTGCTGCGCGAGATCGAACACGCGGCCCAGCTTGTGGACGATGCCTTCGTTGCGATAGACGAAGGCGCCGAGCACGCCGCCCGCGCGCTTCACTTCGCCGGCGATGCGCTCGCCCGCTGCGAGGTCCGCGAACACATCGAGCGGCGTGAGCGAGACGAACTGCAGCTCGATGCGGCCGTGCCATTCCTCGCGCAGTGCTTCGAACACGGCCAGAGCGGCCGGTGCTTCAGGCTGCACCCAATCGATATGCGTGCGCAGCGCGCGCGTACCCGACTGCAAGGCGTCATGCAGCGCGCGTTCCATGCGCAGGCGCAGCGTTTCGCCGGTCCAGCCGGCGCGGTGCTTTTCCATGCGCTCGATGGCCGTGAACAGGTTGCCCTGTGCCGCTCCCACTTCCTGCACGGTGTAGTTCTTGTCGATGTGCGCATGGGCTTCGACCAGCCCGCTCAGCAGCGTGCCGCGCGCTTGCGTCTGCGAGGCACTGGGCACGATGGCCGCGACCTTGTCGCCATCGAGCGTGATATCGAAGACCTGCGCACCGCCCGCCGCGAAGCCGCGCAGTGGCGCCGGAATGCGCAGCGACTCCAGCTTCATGCGCGCTGTTGTTGCAGTGCGCGCAGCCAGCCGAGGCCCGCCGACGTGCCGCCCGGCTCCGATCCACGCTTGGGCCGGTACTCGCAGCCGACCCAGCCTTGCCAGCCGCTTTGTCTCGACACCTCGTCGATCACGTCGAAGAGATAGCCGTAGTTCTGCTCGCCGATGTCGGGCTCGTGGCGCTCGGGCACGCCGGCGATCTGCAGGTGGCCGACGCGGCCGGTGGGCAGGTACTTGCGGATCTTCATCGCCACGTCGCCTTCGACGATCTGGCAGTGGTACAGGTCCATCTGCACCTTGAGGTTCGGTGCGCCGATGGTCTCGACGATGTCGTGCGCATCGTCCTGCCGGTTGAGGAAGAAGCCGGGGATATCCCGCGTGTTGATCGGCTCGATCAGCACGTCGCGGCCGGCCTTCGCGGCCTCTTCTGCCGCAAAGCGCAGGTTGTCGAGGTACACGGGCCGCACGGCATCGCGCTGCAGGTCTTGCGGCACGAGGCCGGCCATGACGTGGATGCGCGGGCAGTCAAGGGCCACGGCGTAGTCGATGGCTTTCGCGATGCCTTCGCGGAATTCGGCATCCCGGCCGGGCAGGCACGCGAGGCCGCGCTCGCCGCCCTCCCAGTTGCCGGGCGGGCCGTTGAAAAGCACCTGCTGCAGGCCGTTGTGCTTCAGGCGCGCGACGATGTCTTCCTTCGCGAACGCATAGGGGAAGAGGTACTCGACGGCCTTGAAGCCGTCTTTGGCGGCGGCATCGAAACGGTCGAGGAAATCGAGCTCGGGATAGAGCATCGAGAGGTTGGCGGCGAATTGGGGCATGGCTTGTCTTTACTACCAGCGCGCACCGAAGGTGGTGCGCAGTTCATCGATCTGAGAGACATCCAGCGGCGACGGCTTGGCGGCATTCGTGAGCATCTGGAGCCTGGCGGTTTCCTCGAGTTCCTCGAGCACCGCCATGGCGGCGGCCGGCGTCTCGTGCCACACGTTGGGGCCGAGGCGTTCGAGCATCACGGCGCGGATAGGCGTGCCCGCGGCGCCGAAGCGCTCGATGGCTTGCGCCACCTGCTCCGCCGCTTCCGGCGCGCCGGGACGGTGGTACGGAATGAGCGGCACATGGCCGACCTTCATCACGAAATACGGCGTGAGCGCGGGCAGCAGTTCGTCGCCCGTTGCGGTCAGTGTGAGCGCGACGCAATGCGTGCTGTGCGTGTGAATGACGCAGGCGGTCTCTGCATCGAACTTGCGCGCGGCGGCATAGATGCGCGTGTGCAGCGCGATGGTCTTGCTGGCGCGGTCACCACCGGTCTGCTTGCCATCCGCATCGAGCCGTGCGAGCCGCGCCGGATCGAGAAATCCGAGGCAGACATCGGTCGGCGTGATGAGAAAACCATCGTCCAGCCGAACGCTGATGTTGCCAGCCGTCGCATGCACGTACCCGCGCTCGAACAGGCTGCGGCCGACGCGGCAGATTTCTTCGCGTGCTTGGTTCTCGGTCATGCCAGCACTGTAAAGGCCTTGGTGAAGAAATCGTCGCCGCCGAAGTTGCCCGACTTGAGCGCGATGTGCACGCCTGCGCCATCCGCGGTTTTGGCGGCCTCGGCGCGCGCATAGCACCACGGCACGCCGGGGTCGATCTGCGGGCCGATCTGCATCTGCGCGATGCGCAGTGCCTGCACGCAGGCGCCCGAGGTCTCGCCACCCGCGACGACCAGTTGGCGCACGCCCTTGTCGACCAGCCCGCGTGCGATGGCGGCAATGGTGCGCTCGACCATCGCGCCCGCTTCCTCGACACCGAGCTTGCCCTGCACCGACTTCACGGCGCCGGCCTCGGCGGTGGAGTAGACCAGCACCGGTTGCCTGGCGACGAGCGGCGCGGCCCATGCCAACGCTTCAGCCGCGACATCCACGCCCGCCGCGATGCGCAGCGGATCGATCGCCAATGCCGCGCCGCCGCGCTGGATGAAGTCGAGCACCTGCCGGTTGGTCGCGAGCGAGCAGCTGCCCGACACGACGGCACGCAACCCGCCCGCTGCCGGCAATGCGCTGGCTTGCGAAGAAGGCGCAATCCCGAAGTTCGCAGGCAGCCCGATGGCCACGCCCGAGCCGGCGGTGACCAGCGGCATCTTCGCGAGCGCCGGGCCGAGGCGCAGCAGATCGTCGTTCGACACCGCATCGACGATCGCGATCGAGACGCCCTCGCTCTTCAGTTGCGCGATGCGTTCGGCGACGGCCGCATCACCGCGCGCCACCACCGTGTGATCGATCAGCCCCACCTTGCGCGTGCACTGCGCCTGCAGCACGCGCACGAGGTTCGCATCGGTCATCGGCGTGAGCGGATGGTTCTGCATGCCGCTCTCGTTGAGCAGCACGTCGCCCGCGAACAGGTAGCCCTTGAACACGGTGCGCTTGTTGTCCGGGAAGGCGGGCGTGGCGATGGTGAAGTCGCACTGCAACGCATCCATCAGCGCCTCGGTGACCGGGCCGATGTTGCCTTGCGGTGTGCTGTCGAAGGTGGAGCAGTACTTGAAGTAGATCTGCTGCGCCCCCTGCGCCTGCAGCCAGCGCAGCGCATCGAGCGATTGCGCAATGGCCTCGGCCGGCGCGATGGTGCGCGACTTGAGCGCGACCACCACCGCATCGACATCCGCATCGAGCGGCGTGGCTGGCACGCCAATGGCCTGCACCACGCGCATGCCCGCACGCACGAGGTTGTTGGCGAGGTCGGTCGCGCCGGTGAAATCGTCGGCGATGCAGCCGAGCAGCAACTTGCTCATGGCGCTTTTCCTTTGGCTCCCGGCAGTGCGATGCCGGGGAAGATCTTGATGACCGCGCTGTCGTCCTCGCGCGCGAAGCCCGCGGTCGATGCCTGCATGAACATCTGGTGTGCGGTGGACGAGAGCGGCAGCGGAAACTTGCTCGCGCGCGCCACGTCGAGCACGAGGCCCAGGTCCTTCACGAAGATATCGACGGCCGACAGCGGCGTGTAGTCGCCCGCGAGCACGTGGGCCATGCGGTTCTCGAACATCCAGCTGTTGCCCGCGCTGTGGGTGATGACTTCGTAGAGCGCGTCCGGGTCCACGCCTTCGCGCAGGCCCAGCGCCATCGCCTCGGCGGCGGCGGCGATGTGCACACCGGCCAGCAGCTGGTTGATGACCTTTACCTTGCTGCCAGCGCCAGCCGAATCGCCGAGGCGATAGACCTTGGCGGCCATCGCGTCGAGCGTGCCGCCGGCCTTGGCGTAGGCGGCAGGCGTGCCGGCGGTCATCATCGTCATCTGGCCGCTCGCGGCCTTGGCGGCGCCACCGGAGATCGGTGCGTCAAGGTACAGGATGCCCTGCGCGGCAAGGCGCGCTTCGAGCGCGACCGACCAGTTCGGATCGACAGTCGAACACATCACGAAGAGGCTGCCAGGCTTCATGGACGCCGCGCAACCGGGCGTGGTGCCGTCGCCGAACAGCACGGACTCGGTCTGCGCCGCGTTGACGACGACGCTGACCACGATGTCGCACTGCGCACCGAGCGCGGCCAGCGTGTCGCATGCCGTGCCGCCATCTCGCGCAAAGGCTTCGGCCACGCCGGGGCGCACGTCGAACACATGCGGCGCATGGCCCGCGCGGCGCAGCGATTGCGCCATGCCGCTGCCCATGGCGCCGAGGCCCACAAGGCCGACGATGGGGATGGTTTCAATGGTCATGGTTCGGGCTTTCGCTTGGTATCGGGTGCGCGCTCGCAGGATGCCGCCGATCCCACGATGAACGACGGCACTGCAAACGGAAAGACACCGCGCGCGGCGCGGCGTGCCTGTTTGTCAGGTCATCATACAAATCCCGGGCGGTGACTTGGCTCGGGTGAAACCCAGCCGATCGCAGGACCCCTGCAACAGGCGCGCGCCTTGAACTCAGCCGAGTGCGTAGCGCGCGGCACGCGCGATATTCGCCGCGTCCACCCCGAAGAATTGGCGCAATGCCGCGCGCGTGTCGCTGCGGCCGAACCCGTCGGTGCCGAGCGTGAGGTAGCGGCGGCCTTCGGGCAGGAAGGCGCGCACGCTCTCGGGCACGCTGCGCACGTAGTCGGTGGCGGCGACGATCGGGCCCTTGCCCTTGCCGAGTTGCTGGGCGATGAACGCTTCGCCGGCCTCTTCTTCGCCTGCAATCGCGCGCTGCTCGCACGCCAGGCCGTCGCGCGCAAGCTCGCTCCAGCTCGTGACGCTGAACACCTCGGCCTCGATGCCTTCGTCGGCCAGCAGTTGGGCGGCCTTCACGACCTCGGTGAGGATCGCGCCCGAGCCCATCAGCGTGACCTTCTTCCTGGCCTTGCCCGAAACCGATCCAGCCGGCGCGTACGTGCCGAAGCGATAGCACCCGCGCAGGATGTCGCCTTCCGCACCCGCGGGCACATCTGGCTGCGCGTAGTTCTCGTTCATGAGCGTGACGTAATAGAAAACGTCCTTCTGCTCGACCATCATTTCGCGGATGCCCGCATCGACGATCACCGCCATCTCGCCTGCGTAGGCCGGGTCGTAGGCCTTGCAGTTCGGAATCGTCGCGGCCACGAGGTGGCTGCTGCCGTCCTGGTGCTGCAGGCCTTCGCCGCCGAGCGTGGTGCGCCCCGACGTGGCGCCGAGCAAAAAGCCGCGCGCCCGCTGGTCGGCCGCGGCCCAGATCGCATCGCCCACGCGCTGGAAGCCGAACATCGAGTAGTAGATGTAGAACGGCAGCATCGCCAGGCCATGCACGCTGTAGCTGGTGGCCGCGGCCGTCCAGCTCGCGATGGCGCCGGCTTCGCTGATGCCCTCTTCGAGGATCTGCCCGTCGGTCGCTTCGCGATAGCTCAGCACCGAGCCGATGTCTTCGGGCGCATAGCGCTGGCCCACGCTCGAATAGATGCCCACCTGCTTGAAGAGATTCGCCATGCCGAAGGTGCGCGCCTCGTCGGCCACGATGGGCACGATGCGCGGGCCGAGGGCCTTGTCCTTCATGAGGTTGCCCAGCATGCGCACGAAGGCCATGGTGGTGCTCATCTCCTTGCCGGCGGCCGCGGTGGCGAACTGCGCGTAGCTCGCGATGTCCGGCTTGGGCACCACGTCGCACGCGGTCTCGCGGCGCGGCATCGCGCCGCCGAGCGATTCGCGGTGCTGGCGCAGATAGCGCATCTCGGCGCTGTCTTCGGCCGGGCGGTAGAAGTCCATCGCGGTGGCCTGCGCATCGGTGAGCGGCAGGTTGAAGCGGTCGCGGAATTCGATGAGGTCCACGTCGCCCATCTTCTTGTGCGAGTGCGTGGTCATCTTGCCCTGCGCGGCGCTGCCCATGCCGTAGCCCTTCTTGGTGTGGGCGAGGATCACGGTGGGCTGGCCCTTGTGCTTGGCCGCCGCGGCATACGCGGCATGGATCTTCACGAGGTCGTGGCCGCCGCGCTTGAGGCGATCGATCTGCTCGTCGGTCATGCCTTCGGCCAGGCGCGCGAGCTCGGGGTTCTGGCCGAAGAAGTTGTCGCGGTTGAAGCGGCCGTCCTTCGCGGCGAAGGTCTGCATCTGGCCGTCGACGGTGTTGGCGAACACGCGCGCGAGCGCGCCACTCACGTCCTGCGCGAAAAGGCCGTCCCAGTCGCTGCCCCACACGAGCTTGACGACGTTCCAGCCTGCGCCGGCGAAGAGCTTCTCGAGCTCGTCGATGATGCGGCCGTTGCCGCGCACCGGGCCATCGAGGCGCTGCAGGTTGCAGTTGACGACCCACACGAGGTTGTCGAGCTTCTCGCGCGCAGCGAGCGTCAGGGCGCTCATCGATTCGGGCTCGTCCATCTCGCCGTCGCCGAACACGCCCCAGACCTTGCGGCCTTCGCAGTTCAAGAGGTTGCGGTGCGTGAGATAGCGCATGAAGCGCGCGTGATAGATCGAGCTGATCGGACCGATGCCCATCGAGCCGGTGGGGAACTGCCAGAAGTCCGGCATCAGGTACGGATGCGGATAGCTGCTGAGGCCGCGCGCGCCGCTGCCTTCGGTGAAGGCCGGCGCGGTGAGTTCCTGGCGGTAGTGCTTGAGGTCTTCTTCGCTGAGGCGCCCTTCGAGGAAAGCACGCGCATAGACACCGGGCGCGCTGTGCGGCTGGAAGAACACGAGGTCGCCGCGATGCTGCTCGCTGCGCGCATGGAAGAAGTGGTTGAAGCCGGTCTCGAACAGGTCGGCCGCGCTCGCGTAGCTCGCGATGTGCCCGCCGAGTTCGCCGTACGCCTGGTTGGCCTTGGCCACCATCGCGAGCGCGTTCCAGCGCATCAGCGAAGCCAGGCGCTCTTCCACCGCGAGGTCGCCCGGAAACGGCGGCTGGTCTTCGGCGGCAATGGTGTTGACGTATGGCGTTGCCAGTTCAGGCTGCCAGCCGATGCGCTGCTGCCGCGCGAGGCGGGCCAGTTCGACCAGCATCTGGCGCGCGCGCTGCGGGCCCTGCGTTTGCGCGAGCGCCAGGAAGGCATCGCGCCATTCGGCGGTCTCCGCGGGATCGGGGTCGTTCGACATCGGGCTGTCGAGCAACAGGGCGCGCATCTGGTCGGCTGAAATCGGGGCGTTCATGACGGCACTTTAAGCCGGCACGCGGAAAATTAGCTACCGGCGCAGGCAATCCCACGCGCTCATCGCGGCATAAAATGCCGCCACTTCTTCATTTCGAAGCATTTCATGCAACTGGACGCCATCGACCTGCGCATTCTCGACGAGCTGCAACGCGACGGCGCGCTGTCGAACGTGGAGCTCGCGCGCCGCGTGCACCTCTCGCCCTCGCCCTGCCTCGCGCGCGTGAAGATGCTCGAAGCCAATGGCGTGATCGACCGCTACGTGGCGCTCGCAAGCGCGAAGGCGCTGGGCCTCGGGCTCAACGTGTTCATCTCGATCAGCCTCACGACGCAGAGCAAGCAGTCGCTCGCCGACTTCGAGCAGCGCATCGCCGAGCACGACGAGGTGATGGAGTGCTATCTCATGACCGGCGACAGCGACTACCTGATCCGCATCGCGGTGGCCGACATGGCGGCGCTGGAGCGGTTCATCATGGAGCAGCTCACGCCGATTCCGGGGATCGAGAAGATCCGCTCGAGCTTTGCGTTGAAGCAGGTCAGATACAAGACGGCGCTGCCGTTGCCGGCAGCGCCGTCCTGAATCGAATCCCGCTTTGAAAAGCAGGCTTACTTCGCGAGCTTCGGCTGGATCGGATCGGCCGTGAGGTAGCCGACGACGGCGCTGAAGCCGTCCTTGTAGTTGGTCTTGATCAGCGGGTCGAGCGTGGTGTAAACCTTGCCGTGCAGGCCGTCGGCGGGCGTCTTCGAAGGACCCGTGCCCCAGTCACCCGGGTGCTGGAAGTTGCTCATGATGTAGGTCCAGCCATTGATCTCGTCCACCGCGTGCAAGCCCGTGCATTCGGCACCGGCAGGGGTCGACAGGATGCGGCTGAGCTTCTTCGTGTCGATGTTGTAGGCCCACAGGAAGTTGTTGACGTGGTTGCCGCTGTCTTCGCCGATGAAGAGGGTGCGCATCTTCTCCGAGAACTTGATGTTGTCGGGGCTGGCGATCTTGTCGGGGTTGGCGTTGTTGCCCAACGCGTCGGCGGCGATGTCCTCCCCGACGATGAGCGCCTTGGTCTTCACGGGCACCCATTCGCTGTTGATCGCGGCGCCGCCGATGTCCTTCTGGCCGCCGGCCAGGTTGTGCGCCATCACGCCGCCAGCCACGAGGGCCGTGTCAACCGTGACGTTCAGGTCTGCGCGCCATGCGGCGTTGCCCTTGACCATGGACGACTGGATGTTGGCCAGCGCCGAGTACGCGACCTTGTCCTTGGCGTTGACGGTGGTGCCTTCCATCTTGGTGAAGGCCATGCTGGCGCCCACGAGGTTGGCGTAGCGGTGCGTCTCGAGGAACGCTGCCGCCTTCTCCATGCCGGGCACGAGCTTCACCCACTGCGCGACGCCGTCGGCAAAGATCTTCGTGTAGCTCGCATCGGCCGGGTCGGCGAACTTCACATCCATGATGTCGGTCGGCGCGACGGTGTTGGCCAGCGCCTCGATCTCGGCGCTGGTGGCGTGGCCCAGCTTGATCCAGGTCAGGTCGGCGCCGGCGGCGGCCGGGTCGATCGAGAAGCCAGCGCCCACCTTGGCGACGTACAGCGTGCCGGCGGACAGGTCCTTCTCCTTGTCGGCCACGAACATGAAGAGGCCGCCGTTGGTGTAGTCGTCGCCCATGAGCGCGGTGCGGTTGTCGGGCATGACCTGGATCAGCTCGTGCGAGATGCGGCCGAGGCAATAGTGCTTCTTCACGCTGCCGGTGCCGTCGGGGTTCACCGTGACTTCGGGCAGGTGGCCGTAGTGGTAGGCCTTGGCCGTGGTCTCGCTGCCGAACACGTTCTTGCTGTAGGCCTTGAACTGCGCGTTGCCCGAGGCGGTGAAGGCATCGGGTTCGTACTCTTCGCTCGAGAGGTGCGTGCCCCAGGGCGAGAGGCTCGCGCCGCAGGTGATCCACAGGCCGTGGGCGCTGGACATGTCCACGTTGTGGTACTTCACCAGGCTCAGCTTGCCGGTGGTCTGGTCCTGGTCGAGCGTGAGCACGGCGATCGGCGAGGGCAGCTGGCCGTAGGTGCTGGCACCAGCCTGGTTTTTCGTCGTGTATTCGAACTGGACCACCGCGAACACCGGCTTGCCCTTGACGCCGGGCACGCTGGCGTTGGGCACGGTCAGCAGCGAGCTGCCGTCGGGTGCGTCCGAGAAGAACTGGCGCTCCTTGCCGACCACCGAGGCGTCGACGATGGGCTTGTTGTTGATGTCGACGTAGCCGCCGGCGAGCACCTTGCCGCCCTTGCCGTCGGACACCATGTCGCCGGTCAGGAAGAAGGGCTGGTAGGCCAGCTTGTATTCGGTGGAGCTGCCGTTGTCGAACGACACCTTGAGCGTGGAGCCGACCGTGGTGGTGGCCATGGCGGCTGCGTCCGCGAGCGATGGTGCGGCCATGCTGCCGAACTCGGCCGAGACGAAGTTGGCGGCGGGAGCCGGTGCAGGTGCCGGCGAAGGAGCGGGCGCTGGGGGAATGAACGGGAAGCTGGCGCCGCCGTCACCACCGCCGCCGCAGGCAGTGAGGAAGGCAAGGCCGCCGAGCGGCAGCATCGGTGCGGCACCGAGCAATTTGAGGGCGTGACGGCGCGAGGCGCCAGACTGCGCCTTGGAATCGGACATGGAAATTCTCCCGAGTTATCGTGGGTGTTGCGGGTGGATGACCGTGCAGCCTCTCTCGCTGCCAGTCAGGCGTGAACCTTAGTTATCCACTGTGACGACGGCGTGCATCGCTCATGACAAAACGATGACGCCGCACGCACGCGAACACGACGACAGCCGCGTGTCGTCGTCCACATTCGGGAGCCGCACGCGTGGATCGGCGAGGCCGGTCCACGGTGCCTGGCTCACTTCAGAGGCCGATCAGGCCGCCGTCGTTCTTCGTGATCACCACCGTCGCCGAGCGCGGACGGGCATTGCCGCCTTCGGGCCAATGGCTGCCGAACTTCGTCGGATCGCCGATGTTCGCGGCCGCCGTCGTTTCACCCGGATGCTGGATGTTCACGAACAGCGCGCGGCCATCGCCCGATTCGGCGATACCGGTGATCTCGCAGTCCTTCGGGCCGACCAGGAAGCGGCGGAGGCCCTCAGTGCCGGGCGCCTTGCCGACGAAGGTCGCCTGCGTGCCGGTGGTGCCGCCGTCCACGTTGGTGATGGTCTTCGCCGCGCCGTCGCCGACCTTGCCGGGCAACGCCGCGAGCATCATGCAGTTGGTCACGTCGGTGTACTTGCCGTCGTCGGTCTGCAGCCACAACAGGCCGGGCGCCGCTTCGCTGAACCACAGACCGTCGGGGCTGGAGAAGTCGTTGTCCGCAGCGAGATTCGAGAGGTTCACGTCGGCCGATGCCGTCGAGCGTGCGCCGAAGAGATACACGTCCCACTTGAAGCTCACGGCAGCCGGGTCACCGCCCGCGTCGGCAAAACGCACGATGTGGCCGTTCGGATTGCCCGTCTGCGGGGCCTGCGCCACGCCCTTGGGGTCGTTGTAGTAACGCGGGTTGGCGGCGTCGGTGCCCTTGAGCGTGCGTGCTCCGTTGTTCGTGAGCGTGAGGTACACCTCGCCGTTCTTCGGGTTGACGGCCGTCCATTCGGGGCGGTCCATCTTCGTCGCGCCTGCGGCATCGGCGGCATGGCGTGCGTTGATCACCACGTCAGCCGCGTCGGCGAATGCATAGCCGGCGTAGCCCGACGTGATGTTGTTCACGCCCAGCTTCAGCTCGAGCCAATTGCCCGTGCCGTCGGCGTTGAACCTGGCGACGTAGAGCTTGCCGTCGTCCATGTACTTGTCGCCGGCCGCGATGCCGCCGCCGATGTCGGCCGCATCCCAGGCCTTGGTCGAGACGAACTTGTAGAGGTACTCGTTCTGCGAGTCGTCGCCCATGTACCAGACCAGCGGCTTGCCGACCACGACCGGGCCGAGGCAGGCGCCTTCATGGCCGAAGCGGCCGAGCGCGGTGCGCTTCTTGGGCGTGCTGGCGGGGGTGAACGGATCGATCTCGACCACCCAGCCGTAGGTGTTGTGCCCGTTGCGGAAGTCGTCGTTGGCGGTGGCGCCGATGGCTTCGGTGTTCCAGCGTCCGTAGAGGTTGTCGGCGGTGTCTGGCGTGACGGTGGCCCACCGTTCGCGGCCGAGGCCGTCACTGCCGGCGACGCCATAGCGGGCGAAGGAAGCTTTTTCCTTGTCGCTGCGTTTCAGGTTGTCGTTGGCTGCGATGCGCCGGAAGTAGCCGGCCCAGTTCTCTTCGCAGGTCAGATACGTGCCCCAGGGCGTGGTGCCGTTGGCGCAGTTGTTGAGCGTGCCGCGGGTCTTGCTGCCGTCGGTCGAGTACTTCGTCTTCAGGTAGTCGGTCTTGGCGGCCGGGCCCGAGAAGGCCATTTCGGTCAGCGTGTGAACGCGGCGGTTGAAGCTCGAGTCCTGCTTGTAGGTCCAGGTATTGCCGACCTTGTTGACCTCGATCACGCTCACGCCGTGCAGGTAGAACTCGCGCAGCACTTCGTCGGCGACGGTGCGCACGCCGCCCACGACCGTCTGGCCGGCGGGGTGCAGGAACAGCGGCGTGATGGCTTCGTGGTTCATCACGAGCAGGCCGCGCGATGCGCCGGCCGGGTCCCACTTGTTCGACGCATTGATGCCGAAGAAGGTCATGCCGTCGTGGTGGTCGCCGGCGCGGCGGTCGTAGGTGGACGGTGCGTCGGTGCCGTCGTTGGCATAGGCGGGCACGCCGGCGGCGATCGGGTCGCCGAGGCGGTAGAGCACGCTCGCGGTGTAGCCGGCGGGAACGCTCACCACGTCGTCCAGGCTCTTGGCCACGGCATTGAAATTGAGTTTGAGCGGCGCCTGCTGCGCGGGCGGTGCGGGCGTCGGTGCCGGCGGTGCGGGCGCGGGTGCCGGGGGCAGGATGGGGAACGACGTGCCGCCACCGCCACCACCGCCGCAAGCCTGCAGCAGCGCCGTGCCTGCAGTGCCGACACCCAGGCCGAACAGATGGCGGCGGCTCAGGCGCGAGGCGATCAGGTCGGTGAACGAGGGGTTGGCGGTGGGGTTGGTGCCGATATCGTCGAGATCGATCCCGGATTCGTCGGAACGGGTGTTTGCGGTCATGCGCAATTTCTTTCGTGGGTTGAAGAAGAAGACAACCCGCGAAGCTAGGCACTTCGTATGACACTCCCGTGAATTGATCAGGTTCCCGTCAGGTTGTTCTGAAAGGCGTGGCTCGCCCCCAGGCGGGACGTGGCTCGCCCCCAGGCTGCGCGCACTTCGTGTCGCTTCTCCTTCCCCCCTACCGGGGGCAACACCAGAGGCCTGGCAAAGCCGGTTCCTCGGTGTTTCTGGAAAGGGATCGGGAAAGGATCGGCCGATCCCGTTCTTCGGTCAGGGCGCGGGGAGCTGCCTTGGCCACAGGGCCCAGAGGCGCAGCGGCTGGTTCACGCTCGCAGCCAGCCGACCCGCATCGGGACCGGTGCCTGCGAAGTAATCGGCGCGCACCGCGCCGAGGATCGCGCTGCCGGTGTCCTGCGCCACCACCAGCTTCTGCAGTTGCGCCGCCGGCCCGCTCGAGGCGAGCCACACCGGCGTGCCGTAGGGAATGCTCTCTCGGTCGACCGCGATCGAGCGGCCCGCGGTGAGCGGCACGCCCTGCGCGCCGCGCGGGCCGAAGGCGGCATCGACCTCGCTCATCGTTTCCTCGCGGAAGAACACGTAGCGCGGATTGCTCCACAAAAGCTGCGACACGCGCTGCGGGTTCTGCACGGCCCAGGCCTTGGTGTCGTCGGGCCATTTGCCGACCTTGCTCACGCCTTGGCTCATGAGCCACTGCTGCACGCTGCGGTACGGCTGCTCGTTGGTGGCCGAGAAGGCCACGCGCACGGTGTGCTGGTAGCCGTTGGCCTCTGTGATGCGCAGGCGGCCCGAACCCTGGATGTGCAGCATCAGCGCATCGATGGGGTCGGCCATCCACGCAATCTCGCGGCCGCGCAGCGCGGCCTGGGCTTCGGGCAGGGTCTCGATTTCCTGGCGTGTGTACCAGGGGCGCTTGGGCACGAGGCCCTCGGGCGCCTGGTAGAGCGGCACGCTGAAGGCGGCGCTCGGCACGCGGGAGGCTTCGTACACCGGCTCGTAGTAGCTGGTGAGCTTGCCTTCGCTCTGGCCCGCGAGCGATTCGACGCGATAGGGCTGCAGCCGGTCGGTCATCCACTGGCGCTGCTCTTCGGGGGTGGCGATGGCCAGCTGGCGCACGTCGCGGCACAGCGGCGCGAAGGCGGCGTTGGGGCGCACGCAGTTGGCGAGCAGCGCGATCCAGGCTTCGTGCAGCGGGTCTTCGCTGAAGCCCGGCAGCTCCGCCCAGCCGACGGGCACCCAGCGGCTCTTGGGGTGCGCGAGCGATCCGGTCAGCGGACCGAGCTCGCGCGGCGGGGTGGCGGAAGGCCGGGTGGGGGCGTCGGGCACGCGGGGGCCGACGGAACAGCCGGCGAGCGTTGCTACGATCGCAAGCCCGACCAGCCACTGGAGTCCATTTCTCATGGGTTTGATTCTGCTTGAAGCCCTCGCCGCGGGACTCGTGTTCATCTTGATCATCTGGTGGACCATGTTTTCCGGCCGCAGCAAGGGTGAATTGCATGACGACACGGAGGCCGAAGCCGACCGCGCGCCCGACGATGGACGCCCGCCGCCGAAACCGTGAATTGCTTGCGTAGCCCGCCGCCGCGCACCCATGTCGGAGAAGCGCCTGGTCGCTATTACTTTAGTAGCAATCATCGCAGCATGCACGCGCAATGGCGAAGGTTTTCTTATTTTCCGTAGGGCCTTGAACCCGTACCATCGCGTACCCTCCCCAGCGCTAAGCTGTGCCCCGCTTGATTCAACATCGAAAGGGATCGCCATGAAAAAGTTCGTACTTGCCACCTGTGCCACCGCCATCGTCCTGTCCGGCTGCGCCGGCGGCATGACAGACACCCAACGCAACACCGGCATCGGTGCCGGCATCGGCGCACTGGGCGGCGCCGCCATCGGCTCGGCCACCGGCGGCAACCGCGGTGCCATCGGCACGGGCGCGGTGGTCGGCGCGGCAGCCGGCGCGCTCGGCGGCTACCTGTGGTCGCAGCGCATGGAAAACCAGAAGCGCCAGATGGAAGCCGCCACGCAGGGCACCGGCGTTGCCGTGACCCAGACCCAGAACAATGAGCTGAAGCTGGCCATTCCGAGCGACGTGTCGTTCGACGTGGGCCGCGCCAACATCAAGCCCAACTTCGCACCGGTGCTCGACCAGTTCGCCAGCGGCCTGCGGAACAACCCGAATGCCGAGGTGCGCATCATCGGCCACACCGACAGCACCGGCTCGGACGCCATCAACAACCCGCTGTCGGTCGACCGTGCCGCCAGCACGCGCGACTATCTGGTCGCACGCGGCGTGAATGCGGCGGCCTTCCGCATCGAAGGCCGCGGCTCGCACGAGCCGGTGGCCGACAACAACTCCGACGCCGGCCGCGCGCAGAATCGCCGCGTCGAAATCTACGTGGGTGAGCGCGGCCCGCGCGGCTAAGCAGCCACCCCCACCGGGAAACCGGCCGCATCGAACGGCCGGTTCCCGCCATCGTTTTCATTGGTCCATAAGAGGGAAAAACTCATGAGGAAGCTTCTTGTCTCGGGTGCAGCAGCAGCGGCTGCGTTGATGTTCATTGCAGGTTGCGCTTCGCAGTCCGCACCGCCGCCGGCGCCCGCGCCGGCCGCACAGCCGGCACCGCCCGCCAACAGCTGGACAGCGCGCCTGGCCGCACTGAAGACCGACCTGGAAGCCTCGACCAAGGGCACGGGCGTGGTGATCGAGCAGACCGCCGACAACCAGCTGCACGTGGTCATTCCGAATGAGCTGTCGTTCGACACGGGCCGCGCCAACGTCAAGCGCAACCTCGCGCAGGTGCTCGACAAGGTCGCCGAAGGCCTGAAGAGCGCCACCGCCGCCAGCGTGCGCGTGGTCGGCCACACCGATGCGACGGGCAGCGAGGAAGGCAACGAGCGCCTCTCGGTGAGCCGCGCCGACAGCGTGCGCAACCACCTGGTGGGCCGCGGCGTGTCGACCACCGCCATCACGACCGACGGCCGCGGCTCGCGCGAACCGCTGGCCGACAACGGCACCGCCGCTGGCCGTGCCCAGAACCGCCGCGTCGAGATCTTCGTCGCGGAAAAGGCCTGATCTCCTAAAGATCCCGAAGTCGGTTCGCCAATTCGACGGCCGACTTCACTTCCATCTTCTCGAACACGCGCGCCCGGTGGACCTCCACCGTGCGCACGCTGATGGCCAACTGATCGGCGATCAGCTTGTTCGGCAATCCTTCGACCACGAGCCGCATCACGTCGCGCTCGCGGTCCGTCAGTTCGGCGATGCGCCCGGCGAGGCTGTGGCGCACGCGCTGCACCTCGAGCGCGCGCAGCGACGCCCCGAGCGCCTGCTCGATGCGATCGACCAGCGCGTTGTCCGAGAACGGCTTCTCGCAGAAATCGAAGGCACCGCGCTTGACGGCATCCACCGCCGTCGGCACGTCCGCGTGGCCGGTGAGAAAGATCACCGGCATCGCGTCCAGCAGGCCGCGCTCGGCGAGCCGGTCGAACAGCACGAGCCCGCTGGTGCCGGGCATGCGCACATCGAGCAGCAGGCAGCGCGGCTGATCAGGCAGCGGGCCCTCGGCCAGCAACTGCTCGAAGGCCTCGGCGCTGCCGAAATGCTCGCTCGCCAGACGCCGCGAGCGCAGCAGCCAGGCCAGCGCCTCGCGCACGCTGGCATCGTCGTCGACGATATAGATGAGTCCATCGATCAGCGGTTGCATATCAACAATTCCAGGAAGAGCGAAGGCCGCAGGCGCGTCATGTGCTCGGAAGGGTAAAGCGGAACACGGTGCCGCGCGGCCGGTTGGGTTCGTGCATGAGCGCGCCGCCATGCTGCTCCACCACCGTGCGGCACAGGCTCAGGCCGAGGCCCATGCCGTCGGCGCGCGTGGTGAAGAAGGGCGTGAAGAGCCGCTCGGCCACGTCGTCGCTGATGCCGCAACCCAGGTCGGCCACCGAGAACTCGAGCCACCGGCGGGCGTCGTCGGCGGTGGTGCTCCCGCCCACCGCCACCGCGCGCGCCACGCGCAGCCGCAGCACGCGGCTGCCGACGTTGTCGGGGCTGTCCATCGCCTGCATCGCATTGCGCGCGAGGTTCAGCAGCACCTGCTCGACCAGCGTACGGTCGCACATGGCCGCGGGCAGCCGGTCTTCGAGCACCACCTCGATGATCACGCCGAGCTTGCGCGCCTGCAGCCGCACGAGCGGCAGCACCGCGTCGATGAGTGCCTGCGGCGCAACAGCTTCGCGCGTGCGGTCGCGCCGGCGCACGAAGTCGTGCACGCTGCGGATCACCTGGCCCGCGCGGTCGGCCTGCTCGGCGATGCGCTTGACCGCCATCGCGACTTCGCCTTGGTCGCCCTTGGCATGAGGCCCGAGCAGGTTGAGCGAGCCGCTGGCATAACTCGCGATCGCGGCCAGCGGCTGCGTGAGTTCATGGCTCAGCAGCGATGCCATCTCGCCGACCGTGGCGAGCCGCGCGCTCGCCTGCAGGCGCTCCTGGCTCGCGCGCGAAAGCTCCTCGATGCGGCGCTGCTCGCTCACGTCGATGAACGCGCTCATCCAGCCGGTCTGCACGCGGTGCGCGTTGATGAGCGGCGCCTCGAAGATCAGCACCGGAAAGCGCGTGCCGTCCTTGCGCATGAAGACCGATTCGAACCCCTCGCGCGGCGGCATGCCGCCGGCCAGCCGCCGCGCCTGGCGCTGCTGGTATTCGTGCGCCAGTTCGGTGGGCCAATAGGGCGCTTCGGGTGCATCGGCGCTGTCGGCCATGAGCTCCTCGGGGGTGAAGCCGACCATCTCGCAGAAAGCCGGATTCACGTAGGTGATGCGCCCCTGCAGGTCGCGTGCGCGCAGGCCGGTGATGACCGAGTCTTCCATCGCCTTGCGGAACGCGAGCGCATCGGCCAGGTCGCGCTCGGCGCGCAGCCGCATCCGCGTGTCGCGCGCGAGCAGCACCAGCACCGACACCAGCGCGATCGAGATCGCGGTGACCAGTGCCGTGAGCATGTTCGGGAACAGGTCGGGCGCGGCGCGCCAGCCATCGACGCGCAGCATCAACGCGGCGCCCGGCAGGTCGATCAGCTGCTGCGAGGTGAAGACGCGCGTGCCGACGCGGCGCGAACTGCCCAGCGCCACCAGCCGCGTGCCGTCGGTCTCGGTGAACGCCACTTCCTGCCCGCGCGTGAGCGTGGGGCCGACCAGCTCGATGAGCGCGTCGCGCAGCGAATAGCTCGCGACGAGAAAACCGCCGCCGTCGATCGGCACGCAGAACTCCATCACCTCGACACCGCCGCCGCCGGCAATCGGCACGTAGTGGCTTGGCGAGTACGCGCCCGCGCCGAGCTTGCGGGCGGCCGCGCAGGCCAGCATCACGTCGGACTGCTCGGGGCCGCGGCTCGCCTCGTCGAGAAGGCGCATGCGGTAGGGCGTGTTGATGGCCTCGACCGGCCGCAGCGCGGCATCGCGCCACTCGAGCCGCAGCCACTCGCGGTGCTCGCGCAGCAGAGCGGCCGCGGCATCGTTCCATTTCGCGCGGTCGGTGCCCGGCGTCTGCGTGGCGCGCAGGCTCTGCGCATTGCGCTGGAAGCCGCTGCGCAGATCGGCGACGGCGTCGGCGGTGTCGCGGTCGAGCTGGGCCTGCACCTGCTCGACCTCGTGCCGACCTGCCAGCCACACCACCGTGACCAGCAGCACCGACACCAGCACCGCGAGCAGCAGCCACAAGAACCAGCGCTGCCACAGCGAGCGCATCCGCACATAGACGGATCGCGCCCACCGCGGCGGTGCGACGGTCAGCAGCGCATCGGAGGACATCGCGGCTAAAGCACGCAGTGCGACAGCACGGGCAGCTGCGCGCGCGTGCGCTCGATCTGCTTCGCGTCGATGTCGAACAGCACCACGCCTTCATCGCTCGCCTGCTGCGCCACCACCGTGCCCCAGGGATCGATGACGAGCGACTGGCCCCAGGTCTGGCGGCCGTTCTCGTGCGTGCCGCCCTGCGCGGGCGCCACCACCCATGCGAGGTTCTCGATGGCGCGGGCGCGCAGCAGCACTTCCCAGTGGGCGGCGCCTGTCGTGCGAGTGAAGGCGCTGGGCACCAGCAGCAGGTCGGCGCCCTGCTTGGCGAGTGCGCGGTACAGCTCGGGAAAGCGCAGGTCATAGCAGACGCTCATGCCGATGCGCCAGTTGTGGCCGTCGCGCGAAGGCAGGTCGAACACGACGGGCTTGGCGCCCGGCGCGATGACGCGGCGCTCGTCGTAGCGCTCGGTGCCGTTGTCGAAGAAGAAGAGATGGATCTTGTCGTAGCGCGCCACGCACTGCCCGTCGGGCGCAAAGGCCAGCGAGCTGTTGAAGACGTGCTCGGCATCGGTGCTCTCGATGGGCAGCGTGCCGCCCACGATCCACAGGCCGAACTCGCGCGCCGCATCGGCCAGGAACCCCTGCACCGTGCCCGCGCCGGCCGTCTCGCGCAGGCCCAGCTTGTCGGTGTCGCGCGCGCCCATCATGCAGAAATACTCGGGCAGCACCGCGAGCTCGGCGCCCGCCGCGGCGGCCTCGGCGAGCAGGTCGTGGGCGCGCGCGAGGTTGGCTTCGCGGGCGATGGCCGACACCATCTGGATGGCTGCGACTTTCATTGCGTGGTCTCCGTTTTCTTGCCTTCTTCCGCGGCCGCGGAACCGGTCCGGCCCGGTGATCCCGGCAATCCCGGAAGGCTCGGCATTTGCAGCGAGCGCGGCACCTTGGCTATTTTGGGGTCGGCCCAGGTGCCTTCGATGTGGAACTCCTGCGTGGCGGCGGCGGCCAGCGGCTTGCTCAGCACCCATTGCGCGAGGAAGGTGCCGAGGCCGATGGCCGGGTTGATGGCCGTGGCCACCAGCGCGGCAGTGCCGGCGTTGATCTCGGGCACCACCACCACGCGCAGGTTCTGCGTCTCGCGCACGATGTCGGCCGAGCCGTCCATGAGCGCCGCGGCGTTGACGCCCTTCATCTGCAGGTTGTTGGTGCTCGCGATGCCTTTGTTGATCTTGGCGTCGCCACGGATGAAGTCGAAGGCGAAGCCCTCGCTGAACACATCGCGGAAGTCCAGCGTGAGGCGGCGGGGCAGCGCCTGCAGGCTCAGCACGCCCAGGAGCTTGGCCAGCCCGGGGTCGGCCTTGAGGAACTGGCCCGATTCCACATCGACCTGCAGGTTGCCGCCCAGGCTCGGGTAGTCGAGCGAGAACGGCGAGCCGCGCCAGTTGACATCGCCTTCCAGCCGCCCCTTGCCACGCCGCAGCACGCCGGACATGCCGAAGCGCGCGAGCAGGTCGCCGGCATCGGCGATGTCGAGGCGGAAGGTCATGGCCGTGCGGCGCTGGCCGGCGGTGGCGCCGGGAATGGCGGCCCAGGTGCCCTTGGCCGCGAAGCTCGCCTCGGGCATGGTGAAGGTCAGCTTGTTCAGCAACCACTCGCGGCCCGCGCCGCCGCGGTTGACCGCATCGATCTCGGCGCGGCCCAGGCGCTTGCCGAGCAGTTCGAAGTCGTCGATCACGATGTCCAGCGCGGGCAGAGTGCCGGGCTGCTCGTCGAGCAGGGCCTCGACCTGGGTCGCCTCGGACGGCGCGATCTTCAGGCGCGCGAGCCGCGCATAGAGCCGGCCGGCCTGCGCGTGGCGGTACTCCGCGTAGCCGCTCAGTTCGGTGGCGTCGATGTTGGCGCGCCAGAGCGCCCCTTCGCGCGTGCCGCCCAGCACCACGTTGTGCAGCGTGCGCCCGGCAACGCCCAGCTGCTGCGCGCGCACCGCGATGCGCGTGGGCATGTAGGCCTGCGCGGCGTCCTCGCCGGCGCCGGGGGCTTCGCTCGGGGTGCTGCTGCTCGCGGCGGCGCCCAGGAGGGCGTCCCATGCGGCGATGTCGAGCTTGTCCACATTGACGTTCGCGAACACGCCCTTGTCGGGCAGGCTCGCAGTCTCGCCCGCCGAGAGGCCGACGCCGATGCTGCCGCGCAGCACGCGCGCCTCGGCACCCGAGATGTCGCGCACGAACTGCACCGCGCCGACGCGGCCCAGTTCCAGCGAGAGCTGGTCCTGCGTGGCGACAGTGGTGCCGCCCTGGCGGCTGTCGCGGGTCTCGCGCAACAGCACCTTCTTCTCGATGCGCAGCGGCATCTGCTCCTCGGCCGTCTTCAACAGCGGCGCCGGCAGTTGCAGCGCGAGGCCCTGCAGGCTGCTCGTGAGCGAGAGCTCGGAGGCACCGTCGCGCACCGAGAACGTGGCCGCGTACGGCGTGCTGCCGGTGGCCTTCTCGGCGAGGCGCGCGAGCCAGTCGACCTCGCGCGCGCCGCGCAGGCCCTCGGCGGTGGCGGTGCCCTGCGCCTTCAGCGCGACCTCGCGGTTGGGGCCGGTGAAGCGGCCCTTGCCTTCGAGGCGGATGTCGCCGCCGAGCAGCTTCGCCTGCACGCCGGCCAGCGAGAAGCCGGTCTCGGTGAAATTGAGCGTGCCCTTGGCATGCGTGAGCGAGGGCGCATCGGGCACGACCTGCAGTTCGTTGTCGGCCAGCGCAACGCTGGCCTGCACCTTGGCGTTGTCCATCGCCGCGAGGGGCAGCTCCAGGTGCAGCTTGTAGTCGGCCGAGCCGGTGGCGCGCGCGGTGCGCATGATCTCGCCCGTCTCGCCGGCCAGCGGCGCGCCCACACGCAGCACCTCGCCGAGCGGGCCCTTGGCCTGCACATCGACGCGCAGCACCTGCGCGTGGTGCGACAGCTCGGGAATCTGCGCCTCGCCCTTGGTCACCTCGACACCGGTGGCGCCGACCAGGCGGCCGCGCGCATTGCGCACCAGCATGCTGTCGCGCTCGAACACCAGTTCGCCCGAGAGGCCGGTCAGCGCAGGCCACACCGGCGCGGGCGCCGCGCTGCGCGGAGACGTGGCGGCGAGCGAGGGCGGCACATAGGCGTAGTCGACATCCGCCACCTTGGCCGCGATGCGGAAGTCGCCCAGCTTCGGGTCCTTGAACGGCATGTCGTGCAGATCGCCGCGCACGCGGAAATCGACGGTGCTCGCGGTGCCCTTGGTGACGGCGTCGCGCACGTAGTCGCGGGTGTGCTGGGGAATGTCGAGCGGCAGGTAGCGGAAGACGCGCGTGCCGTCGGCGCGGGTGAGCTTGCCCTGCAGCTCGAGCACGCCCGGGAAACGGCCCTTGCTGCTGGAGACGGCCGGGTCGCTGGTGCGCCAGCTCGCCTCGGCATCGCCCTCGGCGTCGGTGTTGGCGAAGCGCAGCTTGGAAACCTGCAGCTGCGCGTTGCCGTTGTCCAGCTTCCACTGGAGCTGCGTGGAGAGCCGATCGATCGGGATCACGGGCTCTTCGAACACGCCCGGGAATTCGAGCGTGCCCTGCGCGATGGCCAGCGTGGCCGTGCCGCCGGCCTGCGTGGCGTCGAAGTCGACGGTGGTGCCGCTCAGGCCGGGCGTGCCGGGATGCGCGCGAGGAGGCGTGGCCGTGGCCGTTGCCGTGGCAGGCGTCGCAGGTGGAGCCGGCGTTGCCGGCGCCGGCTGCGAGGCCACGCGCAGGCCGCTCACGCGGCCGCGCGCCTGGTACTTGTCGGGCGCGCCCAGCGAACCCTGCCAGCTCAGGTCGATGTGCTCGACCAGCCCGCGCGGCGCGTAGCTGTCGAGCACGCGGTGCGTGGCATCGCCCAGCGGCAGCCGGTCGGCGATGAGCGCGAGCGCGGCCAGGTCGAGCCGGTCGGCACGCAACGCGCCCTTCTCGGGCGTTCGGCCCTTGGCCGGCGTGTGCTGCAGCCAGAGGTTGCCGCCGGGCCAGCGCATGCCGTCGGAGGTGTCGAACTGCAGCGCAGTGGTCGAGAACTCGAGGGTGTCGTCTTTCAGGTGCCCCGCGAGGCGGCCGGTGACCGAGCGCAGCACCAGCGGCTGCAGGCCCTTGCCCAGCGAGGCATCGACGCGGTCGAGCCCCAGGTCGGCCGCGCCGCCCACGAGCTGGCCGTCTTGCACGTCGGCCCAGAGGCGCACCGCACCGTTGCCTTCGCGGATGCGCGCATCGAGCGAAACGTATTGGCCGAGGCGCGTGACGTCGATGTAGGGCAGGTCGGCGTAGATCTGGCCGTCCCAGGTCTGCCAGCGGCCGGTGCGCACCGACAGGAGCGGCTGGCGGAACTGCCCGCGCAGCGTGAAACGCTGGCCCCAGCCGGCGGGCGGCGTGGCATCGAGCCGGAGGCCGTGGCGGCGGCCGCCGTTGCGCGCCACGAAGCGCACGTCGGTCAAAAGAAGCGGCTCGGCCTGGCGCTGCTCGTCGGTCCAGCGCACGGTGCCGCCTTCGATGACCAGCTCGCGCTGCGCGAAAAACCAGTCGGCGGCGCGGGTCTCTCCGGTCGTATCGGTGTCCATGTGCAATCCAGCCACATGGAGTTTTCCCTGAGCATCGCGGCGCACGTCGAGCTGCGGACCCTCGATGTAGAGCTGCTCGAAACTGAAGCGCCAGATCGATCGCGGCGACACGCTGGCCACCACGCGCACGAGGCGAAGTGCCTCGCGCTGGTCGGCATCCTGCAGCACCACGTCGCGCAGTTCGAAGGCCGGGAAAAGCCCCTCGGGACGGGCGGTGATAGACCCGATGCGAACCGGCACGCCGATGGCCTTGCTAGCCTGTGCCTCCAGAGCGCCGCGGAAATCACCGATTCGCGGCACAATCCACGCGTGTAGGACAACGACTGACAGCGCCAGCAGAAGCCATGCAGCGATCAGCAAACCCAACAGCCAGCGCGCCGTCACAGCGGTGATTTTGAGCAGACGTGAAGGGGTAGACGCCGTGTCGTTCATTGAGGATCGCGCTGTGTCGGGAATTATGACCGCCAGCATTCAGAGGGGTTCCACGGAAACCGATAGCAGTGTGAACCAGTTGCCAGCCAGTTCGACGCAGACCGCACAGGTCGCGTTCTCTTCCTACTCCCGTTTTGTCCAGCGCCTGCGTCGCAGGTATGCGGCCGAGCTTGCATTGCTTCCCCCGGGCGAGCCGCGGCGCGAATCGATGACCGTGGCCTTCGAGGCATTGCGCCAGCGCGGTGATGCGGTGGGCGATGCCTTGCGCATTGTCAGGCAGCTCGTGATGGAGCGGCTCGTTACGCTCGATTGCGACCAGCAAGCGCCTCTTGCCGTGGTGACCACCGCGGTCACCGAGCTCGCCGAATTCGCGCTCGATATCGCCTGCGCCGATGCCTGCCGCGAACTCGACGCGGTGCATGGCGCGCCGCTCGGCCCCGAGGGCCAGCGCGCGCAGCTCTGGGTGATCGGCATGGGCAAGCTCGGCGCGCGAGAGCTCAACGTGTCGAGCGACATCGATCTCATCTATCTCTACGACCTCGACGGCGAGACGAAAGGCGACGCCGACGGGCGCGGGCGCCTCGCCAACCAGGAGTATTTCTCGCGCGCCGTGAAGCGCATTTATGCGCTGGTGGGCGACACCACCGAGCACGGTTTCGTGTTCCGCGTCGACCTGGCGCTTCGGCCCAACGGCAACTCGGGGCCGAGCGTGGTCTCGCTCGATGCGCTCGAAGAGTATTTCCAGGTGCAGGGCCGCGAGTGGGAGCGCTTCGCGTGGCTGAAGAGCCGCGTGGTGGCGCCGCGCCACGTGGTGCTCGACGGCAACGCGCAGGGCCTGCGCGGTGCGGTGCTGCCCTTCGTGTTCCGCCGTTATCTCGACTACAGCGTGTTCGATTCGCTGCGCACGCTGCACCGGCAGATTCGCGAGCAGTCGGCACGCCGCAGCGCCGGCCGGCCCGAGCGTGCGAACGACGTCAAGCTCTCGCGCGGCGGCATCCGCGAGATCGAATTCACCGTGCAGCTCCTGCAGGTGGTGCGCGGCGGGCAGTTCCCCGAATTGCGCACGCGGCCCACGCTCGACGCGCTGCAGCGCCTCGCACGCGCCAACCTCATGCCGCAGGAAACCGCCGATGCGCTGGCCCTCGCCTACGAGTTCCTGCGCCGCGTGGAGCATCGCATCCAGTACCTGGACGACCAGCAGACCCATGTGCTGCCGGTGGCCGACGACGACCTGCGCTGGATCGCACAGTCGATGGGTTACGCCGACTGCTGCCCCTTTCTCGCGCAGCTCGACACCCACCGCGAGTTCGTCGCGCAGGAGTTCGACAAGCTGCTCGGCGGCGAGAAGCCATGCAGCGGCAAGTGCAACGGCAAGAAGGCCTCGGCCCCCACCGATCTGGCCGACCTGCTCGAAGACCTGCCCCCCGTTTTTGCCGAGCGCATCCGCGACTGGTGCGAAACGCCGCGCGTGCTCGCGCTGCGCGAAGAAACCCGCGGCCGGCTGCGCCAGCTGGTGCAGCGCACCGGCCAGTGGCTGAAGGAACCCGATGGCGATGGCCCCGGCCAGACGCCGCGCCACGTCGATGCCGCGATGCGCTGGGCCGACTGGATCGAACCGCTGATGCGCCGCGAGAGCTACCTCGCATTGCTGGTCGAACGGCCCGCCGTGCAAGAACGCCTGCTGCGCCTCTTGGGCGCCGCGAAATGGCCCGCGCGCTACCTGATGCAGCACCCCGGCGTGATCGACGAGCTCGCGAGCGACGAAATGCTGTCCGGCCGTTTCGTGGCCGACGAATTCGAGCGCGAGCTGGAGGCACGCCACGCCTCGCTCACCCGCACCGGCGAGGCCGACGAAGAGCGCCTCTTGAACCTGCTGCGCCATGCCCATCACGCCGAGGTGTTCCGCGCCCTGGCGCGCGACGTCGATGGCCGCATCACCGTCGAGCAGGTGGCCGACGACCTGAGCGCGCTGGCCGACACCACGCTGCGCGTGACCGCCCGCTGGTGCTGGCCCCATGTGCGGAACCGCCATCGCGAGGTGGCGCAGTTCGCCATCATTGGCTACGGCAAGCTGGGCGGCAAGGAGCTGGGCTACGGCAGCGACCTGGACATCGTGTTCGTCTACGACGATGACGACGAGCGCGCCGGCGAGGTCTATGCGGCCTACGTGCGCAAGCTCATCAACTGGCTCACGGTGAAGACGCGCGAGGGCGACCTGTTCGAGATCGACACCGCGCTGCGGCCCAACGGCAACTCGGGCCTCCTCACCACCAGCTTCGAGGCCTACGAGAAGTACCAACTCCGACGCGGCAGCAACACCGCATGGACCTGGGAGCACCAGGCCATGACGCGCGCGCGCTTCGTGCTCGGCAGCGCGGACCACGGCGCCGAGCTGGGCGCGCGTTTCGACCAGGTGCGCGAGGCCGTGCTGGTGTCGCCGCGCGACCGCGAGGCGCTCAAGGCCGAGATCATCGCGATGCGCGACAAGCTGCGCGGCGCCCGGCCGGTGAAGGCCGACCGCTTCGACGTGAAGCACAGCCCCGGCGGCATGGTCGATGCCGAGTTCGCGGTGCAGTTCCTGGTGCTGTCGTCGTCGGGCGAGCATCCGGAGCTGATTCCGAACGTGGGCAACATCGCGCTGCTGCTGCGCGCCGAACTGGCGGGGCTGCTGCCAGAAGGCATCGGGCGCAGTGCGGCACGGGCGTATCGCGAGCTGCGCCGCGTGCAGCATCGCGCGCGCCTGAACGAAGAGCCGACACAGGTCACTCCGCCTGCATTGGCCGCGGAACGCGACGCCATGCTGGCGCTCTGGAAGGCGGTATTTGGCTGACGGAGCCCGCGACCGCACGACCACCGCGCTGGCTGCGTGCGCGGTTGCCGTCGCCGTCTTCCTCGCCGGTTGCGCGAGCGGTCCGCGCAGCAGCAGCGGCGTAGCCAGCGGCCGCGACGGCCCGGGCACGAACATCCCCTCGGACCTGGACCGCGTGCCTGACGCCGAGCCGCGCATCGAACCCATCCGCAGCAGCGGCGGCACCAGCAAGCCCTACACGGTGCTGGGCCGCGGCTACCAACCGATCACCGACGACCGGCCGTTCCGGGAGTCGGGGCTGGCTTCCTGGTACGGCCGCAAGTTCCACGCCGCATCGACCTCCAGCGGCGAGCCCTACGACATGTACGCGATGACGGCCGCGCACAAGACGCTGCCGCTGCCCAGCTATGTGCGGGTGCGCAACCCGGCCAATGGGCGCGAGGTGATCGTGCGGGTGAATGACCGCGGGCCCTTCGTCGACGGACGCGTCATCGACCTGAGCTACACGGCTGCGCTCAAGCTCGACCTGCTGCGCGGCGTGGCGCCGGTGGAGATCGAGCGGATCACGAACGAGGACATCCGCACGGGCGCATGGCGGCGGGATTCGGGGACCGCGTATGCGGCAGCTTCGCCGGCCCCGCGCGCAACGGCCGCGTCGGTATCTGTGCCCTCAGCCTGGGTGGCGCCGGTGGCGATGATGAATGCGCCGGCGGCTTCCACGATGCCTGTCGCACCGCAGACACCGGTGATGGCGATGGCACCTTTGGAACAACAGCAGCCCGTGGCGCAAGCAGCGCCGCAGGCCGTCGAAGCAGATGTACCACCGCCACCGCGGCAGCCGATCGTGGTCACCGACCTTGCGCCGATGGCACCACTCGACGTACCGGCAAGGACGCCGTCGGCAGCATCAGCAGCCGCGCCGTCTGCCGCCGCGGCAACGGGTTTCTGGGTGCAGCTCGGTGCCTTCCGCGAACGCGACGGTGCGGAAACCCTGCTGAGCCAGGCCGCGCGCGGATTGCCTTCGCTGGCGCCGCAACTGCGCGTGTTCAGCGAGGCCGGCACGCACCGGCTCCAGGCCGGGCCGTTCGCCTCGCGCAACGCGGCCGGCGAAGCGGTCACGCAGTTGCGCGAAAGCCTGCGGATTGCGCCGATGGTGGTCGAGCGCCGCTGAAATTCAGTCCAGCGTCTTTGCTACGACCGGCACACGCATGCCGACGTTGATGCGGTTCCAGGTGTTGATCTGCGCAACCGCCACGGTGAGTTCGGCGATTTCGACGTCACTGAACTGCGCCTTCAAAGCTGCGAATTCGGCTTCGCGCTCGTCGTGGTGATCGGCCAGCCGAGTGAGCGATTCGGCCCAGGCCAGCGCCGCGCGCTCGCGCTCGTTGAAGAAGCTCACTTCGCGCCAGGTGGCCAGGCTGTTGATGCGCTGCCATCCCTCGCCCTGCTTGCGCAGATCGCGCACGTGCATGTCGAGGCAGTAGGCGCAGCCGTTGATCTGCGAGACGCGGGCGAAGACGAAGTCGAGCGTCGTCTTGCCGACGGTGCTCGCATCGATGCTGGCGCTGACGGCCAGGATCGCTTCGAAGGTCTTGGGGATGGTCTTGAACCAGTTCAGGCGAGGGGTCGTGTTCATGCGAAGGCTCCGGTGGATGGGTTGAAGAAAAAATCTGCTTCCTACCCACTAAAGACGGGCCAGCCTTCGGCCCTGTGACACGTCGCGCGAACTATTTATTTCGGCGCGAAGCGCTGCGCGATGCGGGCGAGCTTGTCGGGATTGCGCTGCACGCGGATGCGCGCGATGCGGTCGTCCTCGACCTCAAAGGTCTGCGCCGATTCGAGCTCGCCGTCGATGAAGCGCAGGAGGCCGGGCTCGCCGTTGATCTCCACCAGCTCCATGCGCACCACCGGGCCCATGCGGCGCCAGAGCGAGTAGTAGAGCTGCGCGAGGCGCTGGTTGCCGGTGAGCACCTTGCTGAAGGACTGCACCTTGCCGCCGCCGTCGCCGATGAGTTCGACGTCCTCGACCATCAGCGCCTTCAGGTCCTGCATGCTGCCGCGCGCGGCGGCATCGGCGAAGGCGCGCAGCAGGCGCTGATGGGTTTCGCGCGAGACCTGGTAGCGCGGGCGCGCGTCCTGCACCTGCGCCTTGGCGCGGTGCACCAGTTGGCGGCAGGCGGCCTCGCTCTTGCCGAGCGTGAGCGCCACTTCGTCGTAGTCGGCCTCGAACACCTCGCGCATCAGGAAGGCGGCGCGCGCCTCGGGGGCCAGCCGCTCGAGCACGGCGAGGAAAGCGACGGAGATGTTGTCGGCGCGCTCCAGCGATTCTTCGGGCGTGTCGGGCGATTCGGTCAGCGTGGGTTCGGGCATCCAGGCGCCGATGTAATGCTCGCGCTGGACCTTGGCGGCGCGCAGCCGGTCGATCGACAGCCGCGTGACGACGGTGACGAGCCAGGCTTCGGCGCTGTCGAAACTGGCCTTGTCGGCTTCGTGCCAGCGCAGCCACGCGTCCTGCACCACCTCTTCGGCCTCGGCAACGGACCCGAGCATGCGGTAGGCGATGCCCTGCAGGCGGCGACGGTAGCTGTCGAAGGTGAGGGTCGGGTCGTCCATGCCCGATTAGACGTTCGGTGCCCGCGGGTTGTGACACCGGCCGCCCAAAAAAATCGCCCCGGATTGCGGGGCGAAGTTTCTGGTTATGCGCCTTGGTACTCGGGCTTGGGCCCCAGGGTGGCGGCGACTTCCTTGCGGTACCGGTTCAGTTCCTGCACGGTCTTGAAGCTGCGGTTCATCAGGAGGCTCAGGTTGTGCAGGATGCGCTCGCCGACCTTGGTTTCCCAGACGGCATCGAACTTGATCTGCTTGTCGAGCCAGTGCTCGAGCCAGTCGGGGTCGGGCATGCGGCTCTGGATGGTGTCGTTCGGGAACAGCGCCTTGTTCACATGCAGGTTGGTCGGGTGCAGGGCCTGCGCGGTGCGGCGGGCGCTGGCCATCAGGACGCCGACCTTGGTGAACGCGGCACGGGCCTCGTCGCCGAACTTCTCGAGCGCGCGCTTCATGTAGCGCAGGTAGGCACCGCCATGGCGGGCTTCGTCCTGACTCAACGTGGTGTAGATGTGCTTGATGACCGGCTCGGTGTGCCACTGGGCGGCACGGCGGTACCAGTGGTTCAGGCGGATCTCGCCGCAGAAATGCAGCATGAGGGTTTCGAGCGGGGGGGCCGGGTCGAAATCGAAGCGCACTTCGTGCAGTTCGGCTTCGGTGGGCGCGTGCTTGGGGCTGAAGCGCTTGAGGTACTCCATCAGCACCAGGGAGTGCTTCTGCTCCTCGAAGAACCAGATCGACATGAAGGCGGAAAAATCGCTATCGTGGCGGTTGTCGCGCAGGAACATCTCGGTGGCCGGCAGCGCCGCCCACTCGGTGATGGCGTTCATCTTGATGGTCTGGGCCTGCTCTTCCGTCAGCAAGGAAGCGTCGAACGACTGCCAGGGAATGTCCTTGTCCATGTCCCAGCGGACGGATTCGAGTTGTCTGAAGAGTTCCGGATAGAGCATCAAAGTCTTTCTATGGCCGCCGATTTTAGTCGGCCCGTTTGGCGCGCCCATGACAGACGCGCGATGATGCGAATACGTGCGCCGTAGCGGCACGGATGCACACCCCCCACTTTTGAACCAGGAGCCCGCCATGCGAACCCTTTTCTTATTGTCGACGCTCTGGCGCTGCACACCGGCAGTTTCCCTCGTGGCGGCGCTGTTTACGGCGCTTCCGGCGAGTGCCCAGACACCGCCCGCCGCGCCCGCTCCGGCAGAGGCTGCAGGCTGCCCCGCCATCCTTCAACACACCTTCCCGCGGCTGCAGGACGAAAAGCCCCAGACTTTGTGCCAGTACTCCGGAAAGGTGGTCCTGGTGGTCAATACGGCGAGCTTCTGCGGCTTTACCCCGCAATACAAGGGCCTGGAAGCACTGGACCTGAAATACCGCAACCGCGGGCTGGTGGTTCTGGGCTTCCCGTCGAACGATTTCTCGCAGGAATCGGGCTCCAACAAGGAAATCGCCGACTTCTGCGAAAGCACCTTCGGCGTGAAGTTTCCGATGTTCGCCAAGTCGTCGGTGCGTGGAACGGACGCCAATCCGCTGTTCAAGCAACTCGCTCAAGCCTCGGGCACCACGCCGAAGTGGAATTTCTACAAGTACCTGATCGGGCGCGACGGCAAGGTCGTCCAGGCTTGGTCGAGCATGACGGCGCCGGATGAAAACGGCTTCGTGAACGTCATCGAGAAGCAGCTCGGGACAAATTAAGACTGACCAGTTCACAAAAATACGAATCGGTAATATTATTTACCGATGCGTCCAACCAATCGTGAACTGAACGTCACAAACGTTTACCACTGCACCGGGAACCGGGCCCCGGAAGCCGCACTCATAATTTGCGTGGGTGGTCAACGCCCACCAGTTTTCATGTTGCGAGGTCTTCCAGGCGCTTGCCGTCTGGTCGAAATCCCGAGGCGATTCTTCTCCTCCTCCCTCCCTCCCTCCTTCGCGTCGGGGCGCCTCGCAGCATTTTTATATTCCCGCCGGAACCGGGGCCCGCGATGACGCAGCCCCTTCGAGTCGCCGTCATCGGCGCCGGCATCTCGGGATTGGCCGCAGCACACGCCCTTCGCGATTCGGCCCGCATCACCCTCTTCGAAGCCAGTGACTACTTCGGTGGCCACGCCCACACGGCCACGATCGATTTACCGCGCTCCCCGACCGATTCGACCCTCGTCAGCCACGGCGTCGACACCGGCTTCCTGGTCTACAACGACCGCACCTATCCGAACCTGATCCGCCTGTTCGCCGAACTCGGCGTCGAGACCGCGCTTTCGGAGATGTCGTTCTCGGTCCAGGCCACCCGCGAGAACGGCGGCCACCTCGAGTGGAGCGGCAACAACCTCGCCACCGTCTTCGCCCAGCGGCGCAACCTCGCCGACCCGCGCTTCCTCGGCATGCTGGCCGACCTTTTGCGCTTCAACCGGCTGACCACGCGCATCGCCCAAGCCGGCACGGAGGGCGAACTGGCCCAGCCGCTCGGCGATTTCCTGGACGCCCACCGCTTCGGCGCCGCCTTCCGCGACTGGTACTTCCTGCCGATGATGGGCTGCATCTGGAGCTGCTCGACCGCGCAGATGCTGGCGTTCCCGGTCGCGACCATGATCCGGTTCTGCCACAACCACGGCCTGATCCAGATCGCCAATAGGCCGCAGTGGCGCACGGTGCGCGGCGGCTCGCGCCACTACGTCGAGAAGATCGTCGCGGGCCTGGAAGACAAGCGCCTGCGCACCCCGGTGCGCCGCGTCACTCGCACCGACGACGGCGGCGTGCTCGTCGCCACCGACGCCGGCACCGAGCGCTTCGACCACGCGATCCTCGCCACCCATTCCGACCAGTCGCTCGCCATGCTCGGCGACGCGAGCCCCGCCGAAGCCGCCGTGCTCGGCGCGATCCGCTACCAGCCCAACCACGCCGTGCTCCACACCGACGCCTCGGTGCTGCCGCAGCGCCGATCGGCTTGGGCAGCCTGGAACTACGAGCGCGCGGCGGCCAGCGAGCGCGAATCGGGCCGGGTCTGCCTGCACTACCTGCTGAACAAGCTGCAGCCGCTGCCGTGGGAGCAACCGGTGATCGTTTCGTTGAATCCGGTCCGCGAAATCCAGCGTAGTCAGGTCATGGCCGAATACGACTACGACCACCCGGTGCTCGACCTTGCCGCGATCCGCGCGCAAGCCGAGGTGCCCGCCCTGCAGGGCCAGCGCAACACCTGGTTCGCCGGTGCGTGGATGGGCTACGGCTTCCACGAAGACGGCCTGAAGGCCGGCCTGGCCGCAGCCGCCGGCCTGCGGGCGAGGTCTGCGGCGTGACCCAGGAGCGCCCGCTTCCGTTGATGGGCTTCGGCGAGGTGCGCCATGCGCGCCTGCGCCCCGCGCGCAACGCCTTCGTCTACCCGACCTATTTCCTGATGCTGCCGATGCGCACCCTCCGCGCGCACGGCAGCGACGCGCTCGCGCTCAACCGGCGGGCGGCGCTGTCCTTTCACGACGTCGACCACGGCGACGGTCGCATGCCCGCGCAAGGCGGCGCGCTGGCCTGGCTCGACGACCTGCTGGCCGCCCACCAGATCCACGACGCGACCGGCGAGGCCTGGCTGCACTGCTACCCGCGCGTGTTCGGCTACACCTTCAAGCCGGTGAGCTTCTGGTATTGCCACACGGCCGAAGGCGCGCTGCGCGCCATCGTGGTCGAGGTGAACAACACCTTTGGCGAGCGCCACTGCTACCTGCTCGACCGCCCGGTCTACGGCCAGGAGCTCAAGGCCACCAAGGCATTCCATGTGTCGCCGTTCTGCGAGGTCAGCGGCGGCTACCGCTTCCGCTTCTTCGTCGATGCCGAGTTCGCCCACACGGTGGTGCGCATCGACCACGACGACATCGACGGCCCCTTGCTGCAAACCAGCGTCGGCGGCGAACTCGCGACGCTGACCGCCGCCACCGTGCGCCGTGCGCTCTGGCGCTATCCCGCGATGACCTTCGGACTTATTGCGCGCATCCACTGGCAGGCCGCCAGGCTCTGGCTCAAGCGCGTTCCTTTCGTCGCCAAGCCGGCGCCGCCCCGCCATTTCGTATCCAGCGACCACCCGCACCAGCAGCAGGCGAACCCATGACTCCCACCACCACCGCTCCCCAGGTTTCGCGCTTTTCGCTGCCCCAGGATGCGCCCGGCGCCGCGCGCACCGTGCTCGGCCTGCTGCAGCGCCTGGCGCACGGCTCGCTCACGGTGCGCCTGCCCGACGATTCGGTGCGGCACTTCGGCGCCGCGCCCGGCAGCAGCGATCTCACGGCCTCGCTCACGCTGCGCAACTGGGAGGTCTGCAAGGCCGCGCTCAAGTCGGGCGACATCGGCTTTGCCGAGAGCTACATCGCGGGCGACTGGACCACGCCGAACCTGGTCGAGCTGATCAAGGTGTTCATTGCCAACCGCCGCGCCATCGAGGACGTGGTCTACGGGAGCTGGTTCGGCCGCCTCGTCTACCGCGTGCGCCACCTGATGCACCGCAACAGCAAGGCCGGCAGCTCGCGCAACATCCATGCGCACTACGACCTCGGCAATGCCTTCTACAAGCTCTGGCTCGACGAGACGATGAACTATTCGTCGGCCTGGTTCGAAGGCAACTTCGACAAGCCGATGCCCGAGGCACAACGCGCCAAGGTGCGCCGCGCGCTGGAGCTGGCGAACGTGAAGCCCGGCGACCGCGTGCTCGAGATCGGCTGCGGCTGGGGCGCGCTGGCCGAGATGGCCGCCTTCGATTTCGGCGCCTCGGTAACGGGCGTGACGCTCTCCACCGAACAGCTCGCCTTTGCCCGCCAGCGCACCGCCGGCCTCTCGGCCGACCTGCGCCTGCAGGACTACCGCGACATCGACGACGCCCCGTTCGACGCCATCTGCTCCATCGAAATGGTCGAAGCCGTGGGCCGTGAATACTGGCCGACCTACTTCCAGAGCGTGAGCCGGCTCCTGAAGCCCGGCGGCCGCGCCTGCGTGCAGAGCATCGTGATCGACGACCAGCTCTTCGACCGCTACATCGACTCGACCGACTTCATCCAGCAGTACATCTTCCCGGGCGGCTGCCTGCCCTGCCCGCGCGAGTTCCGGCGCGAGGCCGAGGCTGCGGGGCTGGCGGTGGTGGACGAGTTCGCCTTCGGCGCCGATTACGCCGAGACGCTGCGCCGCTGGCGCGAGCACTTCCTCGCGCAGCGCGGGCAGATCCTGCAGCTGGGCTTCGACGAGCGCTTCATGCGCATCTGGGAGTTCTATCTCGCGTACTGCGAGGCAGCGTTCTCGCAAGCCAACATCGACGTCGTCCAGTACACGCTGCAAAAGCGCTAGCCCTTCGTGTCCTCCTTCGGACCTCTGGCCGGCGTGCGCTATGGGCTGCTCGGCCTGCCGCTCGCCTTCGTCGCGCTGCCGCTCTATGTGCTGCTGCCGAACCACTACGCACGCGCCTTCGGCGTGCCGCTCGCCACGCTGGGCGCGGTGCTGCTGGGCGTGCGGCTGCTCGATGCGCTGATCGATCCGCTGCTCGGGCGACTCAGCGACCGGCTGCACGCGCGCTCGGCGCAGGCGGTACTCGGCTTCGGCGCGGTCGCCGCGGGTGTCCTGCTGCTGGGTTTCGGGCTGCTCTTCTTTCCGCAGTTGCTGGTCGACCCCGCGCGCCATGGCGCGCTGCTCGTGGTGGCCGCCGTGCTGCTCGCGCTGACCTACGCGGGCTACAGCATGCTGAGCATCGCGCACCAGTCGTGGGGCGCGATGCTGGGCGGCGATGCCGCGCAGCGCAGCCGCATCGTGGGCTGGCGCGAAGGCATGGGGCTCGTCGGCGTGGTGCTGGCCTCGGTCACGCCGACGCTGGCGGGATTGCCCGCGACCGTCGCGTTGTTCGGCGTGCTGCTGCTGGCCGGATGGTTCTTCTGGACGCGGGCGCCACGGCCGGCACGCAACGCCGCGCCGCATGTATCGGTCGACCTGCGGCTCCCGCTGCGCCGTGCGCCGTTTCGCCGCCTGCTCGCGGTGTTCGTGCTCAACGGCATCGCGAGCGCGGTGCCGGCCACGCTGGTGCTGTTCTTCGTGCAGGACCGGCTGCGCGCGCCGGCCGCGATGGAGCCCGCGTTCCTCGGTCTTTATTTCGTGGTGGCCGCCGCGTCGATCCCGGCGTGGCTGCGCATCGTGCGCCGCTGGGGGCTCGCCCGCAGTTGGCTCGGCGGCATGTGCATGTCGGTGGCGGTGTTCGCCTGGGCCGGTGCGATGGGCGCGGGCGATGCGGTGCCTTTTCTCGTCGTCTGCGCACTGTCGGGTTTCGCGATCGGCTCGGACCTCGTGCTGCCGAGCGCATTGCTGGCCGGGATCATTGCCGACGCAGGTGATCAACCGCATGCCGGCGCGTACTTCGGCTGGTGGAATTTCGCGACCAAGCTCAATCTCGCGCTCGCTGCCGGCCTCGCGCTGCCATTGCTCGGGCTGGCCGGCTACGTGCCCGGCGCGCGCGATGCGTCGGCGCTGCAGGCGCTGTCGCTCGCGTACTGCCTGCTGCCCTGCGTGTTGAAGGTGGCGGCCGGTGCGGCGCTGTGGGCGCTGGTGATTCGATCGCCCGCTTCCGCCCTTCCGCTTCCTGCGAAGGCTGCGCCGTGAAGCCCTTCAATCCGCCGCTCGCCGACTGGCAGGGCAAGACGGCTTGGATCGTCGGCGCCTCCTCGGGCATCGGCCGCGCGACGGCGCTGGCGCTGCTCGAAGGCGGCGCGCGGGTCGCGGTGTCGGCCCGCAACGGCGAGGCGCTGGACGAACTCGCGGCGCTGCACAACGATGCCGCGCTGCCGCCGCGGGTGATCGTTCTGCCACTGGACGTGTGCGATGCCGCCGCGGTCGCCGCCGCCTATGCGCAACTGCAGGCGATGGCCGGCACCGTCGACCTCGTGCTCTTCAACGCCGCCACGTATGGCGTGCTGCGCGCCGACGCCTTCGCGCTCGACGCGATGCTCGCGCACCAGCAGGTCAACTACGTCGGTGCACTGAACGTGCTTGCGGCCGTGCTGCCCGGCTTCGTGGCGCGCGGCGCGGGCCACATCTCGCTCACGGCGAGCGTCGCCGGCTTTCGCGGATTGCCGAAAAGCCTGGCCTACGGCCCGACCAAGGCCGCGCTGACCAATCTGGCCGAAGTGCTCTACATCGACCTGCACGCACGCGGGATCGGCGTGAGCGTGATCCAGCCGGGCTTCGTGGCCACCGCGCTCACCGCGAAGAACGACTTCACGATGCCGGCGCTGATCACGCCCGCGCAGGCGGCCGAGGCCATGCTCGACGGCTGGCGCCGGGGCGCATTCGAGATCCACTTTCCGCGGCGCTTCACCTTCTGGATGAAGCTGATGCGGCTGCTGCCGTACCGGCTCTACTTTCCCACCGTTGCCAGGTTCACCGGGCTCTGAAAAAGAAAAAGGCGCCGGGTGGGCGCCTTTGTCGTGGGTTGCGCCAGCTCAGGGCTGCGTATCGATGAAGCTCGGGCGGAGCATGAGCTTGTCGTACAGCTTGGCCAGGTTGGCGTGCTCGCCGCGCCAGTCGATGTCGGGAAAGCGCAGGCTCAGCCAGCCCAGCGCGCAGCCCACCGCGATGTCCGACAGGCTCAGGTGGATGCCGCTGCAGAAAGGCTTGTCGCCCAGGCCCTTGGACATGGCGGCCACGCCCTCCACGACCTTGGTGCGCTGGCGCTCGATCCAGGTCGTGCTGCGCTCGTGGTCGTTGCGGCCGGACCAGGTGGCTTCCAGGCGCCAGAGCACGCCGGCGTCCATGACGCCATCGGCCAGCGCTTCCCAGGTCTTGACCTCGGCGCGTTCGCGGCCCTGCTGCGGGATGAGCTTGCCTACCGGAGACAGCGTATCCAGATATTCCACGATCACGCGCGAATCGAACATCGCCTCCCCGCCTTCCATGATCAGGCAGGGCACCTTGCCCAGCGGATTGGAATTGGAGATGGTGGTGTCGGCGGACCAGACGTCCTCGAGCACGAACTGGTAATCGAGCCGCTTTTCGGCCAGCACCACGCGCACCTTGCGCACATAGGGGCTGGCGGCGGATCCGATCAGTTTCATGAAGGCTCTCTCCCTTTGTTCTTGGCTGGATGACACTTGCTAATAATCATTTTAGGTGAACGGGACCAGCGGAGCCCCGAATCCGGCCCGATGTGTCGGTACGGCCCCACGGACCGCCGGCCGCCTAAAATTCGGGCATGAGCTTTTCCACCGTCTCCGCCCTCTCCCCCCTTGACGGCCGCTATGCGGCCAAACTCGCGGCCTTGCGCCCGCTGATGAGCGAACAGGGCTACATGCACCGTCGCGTGCAGGTCGAGGTGGCGTGGTTCATTGCGCTGTCCGACTGCGGGTTCGCCGAATTCAAGCCCCTCACCGGCGGCGCCCGCAAGTACCTGCTGGGCTTGGTGTCCCACTTCTCCGAGGCCGATGCGCTGGCCATCAAGGAGATCGAAAAAACCACCAACCACGACGTGAAGGCCGTCGAGTACTGGATCAAGTCGAAGTTCGAAGCCCGGCCCGAGCTGCTCGCCGCCGCCGAGTTCGTGCACTTCGCCTGCACCAGCGAAGACATCAACAACACCAGCCACGCCCTGCAGATCCAGGCCGCGCGCGAAAAGGTGGTGCTTCCGGCCATCGACGGCCTGATCGCCAAGCTGCGCGAAATGGCGCACCAGTTCGCCGGCGTGTCGATGCTCTCGCGCACCCACGGCCAGACCGCCAGCCCGACCACCGTCGGCAAGGAAATCGCCAACGTGGCGGTGCGCCTGTCGAAGGCCCGCGCGCAGATCGCCTCGGTGCAGCTCCTGGGCAAGATGAACGGAGCCGTCGGCAACTACAACGCCCACCTGGCCGCCTGGCCCGACTTCGACTGGGAAGCCTTCAGCCGCAAGGTCATCGAGACGCCCGCGCCGCTGGGTCTCGGCCTGAGCTTCCAGCCGTACAGCATCCAGATCGAGCCGCACGACTACATGGCCGAACTCTTCGACGCGGTGGCGCGCGCCAACACGATCCTCATCGACTTCTCGCGCGACGTCTGGGGCTATGTGAGCCTGGGCTACTTCAAGCAGCGCCTGAAGAAGGGCGAGATCGGCTCCTCGACGATGCCGCACAAGGTCAACCCGATCGACTTCGAGAACGCCGAAGGCAATCTGGGCCTGGCCAACGCGGTGCTGCGCCACCTGAGCGAGAAACTCCCCATCAGCCGCTGGCAGCGCGACCTGACCGACAGCACGGTGCTGCGCAACATCGGCGTGGCTTTCGGCTACGCCACGCTGGCCTATGCGAGCCTGGCCACCGGCCTCGGCAAGCTCGAACTCAACGAAGAGGCGCTGGCCGAAGACCTGAATGCCTCGTGGGAAGTGCTGGCCGAGCCGATCCAGACCGTGATGCGCCGCTACGGCGTGCAGGGCGCCTACGAGCAGTTGAAGGAAGTGACGCGCGGCAAGACCGTCACGGCCGAGGCGCTGCATGGCTTGATCCGCTCATTGGCCATTCCGGATGAGGAAAAAGCCCGCCTTCTGGCCATGACACCTGCCAGCTACGTCGGCAAGGCCGCAGAGCTCGCCACTAGAATCTGAGCCCCCGTGCATCGATCCACCAACCGCCGCGAGCGGTTGGCCGGACTCGCACACAAACCCCGACTTTTCCAGCCAACGCGCCCTTTCAGGGACGCGCCAGCCGACAACCATGACGGGACTCCTCGAGGTCCCCGTGATTCATGCTGCGCGCTCCGCTGCGACGTCTCTGGCTGAAAATCCACCGCTGGACCGGGCTCACGCTCGGCCCGATCCTGGCCCTCACCGCGCTGCTCGGCGCGGTGCTGGTGGTGGCCCAGCCGATCGACCGCCAAGTCCATTCCGATCTTTTCGTCTCGCGCAGCGCGGGTGATGCCATCGCGGCCGCCGCCGCGCTGCCGCTCGAGCCGCTGCGCCAGCGCATCCTGGGCGAGTTCGGCCCCGACACCAACTTCACGCTGCGGCCGCCGCACCACGCCGACGAAACGCTCTGGGTGCTGGTGCGCGGCAAGTGGAGCGGCACGCTCTATCTCGACCCCGCCAGCGGTGCCGAGCAAGGCCGGCGCGGCACCGAGGAAGGTTTCTACAACCTCGCCTACAAGCTCCACAACAGCCTGCTGCTCGAGGGCACCGGAAAGGGCATCCTGGCTTTCGTGGCCCTGTCCTACCTGTTCCTGCTGGTGACGGGCCTGGTGCTGTGGTGGCCGGTGCGCTGGCCGCCGTCGCTGCGCATCGTGCTGAACCGCGGCCTCTTGCGCGGGTTGTTCGACCTGCACCGCACGGGCGGCGCGGTGCTCGGCCTCCTGATCGCAGTGTCAGTGGCCACGGGCGCCTACATGGCCTGGCGGCCGCTGGGCGATTTCATCTCCGCCGCCATGGGACAGAAGCCGGTCAAGGCGCCGGCCATCGCGAAGGGCAGCGCAAGCGGCCCGCGCATGCCGCTCGACGAGATCGTGGCGCGCGCCCAGAAAATCTACCCCGGCCAGCCGATCGGCTACGTGCTGGTGCCCGGCAAGGCGGACCGGCCGGTTCGCGTGCGCTTCCGCCTTGCGGACGATCCGCACCCGAACGGCATCAGCTCGGTGTGGCTCAACCCCGTCAGCGGCGAAGTGCTGGCCGCGCGCAAGTGGCAGGACCTCGACGCCGGCAACGGCGCGGTGGCGGTGATCTTTCCGCTGCACACGGGCGAGCTGGGCGGCGTGGCCCACCAGGTCGTCACAGCGCTGCTCGGCCTTGCGCTCGGCGGCCTGGGTTTCAGCGGCATCTGGCTCTGGTGGCGCCGACGCGCCATGGCCGCCGCGGCCCGCCGCAACAACAACGCGCTTTCCAGTCGAACGACGTCCTGAAGAAGAAGCCCCACGGCCCGCAACAGGTTTTTAGTTTTCACCCCGGAGGATTTCCCCCTTGTTCCCGCACAAACGCACCGCCATCGCGATGGCCCTGTTGCCCCTGAGCCTGCAGAGCTTCGCAGCCGACGCAGAACCTGCCGCCGACCCGTCGAAGTCGCTGGACACCATCACCGTCACCGGCGACTGGCTCGCCAGCCCCAACGAAACCAAGGTGCTCGAGCACGCCGGTGCGCGCAGCATCGTCGAGCGCAGGCAAATCCAGGAAAGCGGCGCCTCCAGCGTGCGCGACGTGCTGCGCCAGATTCCGGGCGTGCAGGTGCAGGAGAGCAACGGCACCGGCGGCAGCGACATCTCGCTGAACGTGGGCGTGCGCGGCCTGACCGCCCGGCTGTCGCCGCGCTCGACCATCCTGCTGGACGGCGTGCCGCTGGCCTATGCGCCCTACGGCCAGCCGCAACTGTCGCTGGCGCCGCTGTCGCTCGGCAGCATCGAGACGGTCGACGTGGTGCGCGGCGCGGGCTCGGTGCGCTATGGCCCCCAGAACGTGGGCGGCATCATCAACTTCGTGACGCGCGCGATCCCCAAGCAGTTCTCGGGTGAAGTCGGCGTGGGCATCGAAGGCGCCGGCCACGGCGGCGGCACCAAGACCACGCCCACGCTGTTCGTCGGGGGCACCAACGACAAGGGCCTGGGCCTCGCGCTCTTGTATTCGGGCACGCACGGCGACGGCTTTCGCCAGAGCAACGACCACACCAGCATCGACGACCTGATGCTCAAGGGCGCCTACCGCATCTCGAACACCGACGACATCGCCATTTCGCTGCACCACTTCGAAGGCAAGGGCCGCATGCCGGGCGGGCTGACCACCGCGCAATTCGCGGCGAACCCGTTCCAGTCGGCCCGCCCCTTCGACGAATTCACCGGCAGCCGCACCGACGGCTCGATCAAGTACACGCACAACGATGGCGTGAACAAGTTCGAGATGCTGGGCTACTACACCGACTCGTTCCGCAGCAGCTACCTGGAGCAGGAAGGCACCGGCACCAACGCCGGCAAGCGCCGCCTGACCAGCTCGCCGCGCAACTACAAGACCTTCGCCATCGAGCCCCGGTATTCGCGCCTCTTCGATTCGGGCAGCGTGGTGCAGGAAGTCAGCGTCGGTTTCCGGTACCTGCGCGAACAAGCCTCCGAGGTGGCAACGCGCACGGTCTACTACACGCCCTCGCCTCTGGAAAACGCCTACAACCGCACCCAGTCCCCCTTCCAGACCAGCAAGGGCGGCACCGTCGCCCACGCGTTCTACATCGACGACCGCATCGACTTCGGCAACTGGACGGTCACGCCCGGCGTGCGCTACGAATCCTTCAGCTCGCACAACGACGTGTTCACCGTGGCGAACAACCGCATCACGACCGCGATCTACCCGAAGATCGATTCCAACGAAGTGCTGCCGACGCTCTCGGTGCTCTACCGCGCGAGCGAGCGCTGGTCGCTGTTCGCGAATGCCGGCGTGTCGTTCGGCCCGCAGCAATACGCCCAGCTCGCGCAGTCCACCACCAGCTTGCATCCCGAGAAGGCCAAGACCTACGAAATCGGCACGAAGTACAAGGGCGAAGCCTGGAGCGGCGAGCTGACGCTGTTCAACATCAACTTCGACAAGGAGCTGCTGCTGGCGCGCTCCATCACCGGCGACGTCGGCCAGTGGACCGACCTGGGCGCCACGCGCCACCGCGGCCTGGAATCGGCGCTGCGCTACGACCTCGGCGACCTGAGCGCATCGCTCAAGGGCCTGTCGGTGTCGGGCACGTACACGTACACGCAGGCCACCTCCAAGGCCGGCAACTTCGCCGGCCGCGACCTGCCGTTCTACTCGCGCCAGATCCTGACGCTCGGCACGCGCTACGAGCGCGGGCCGTGGACCTTCAATGCCGACATCTACGCGCAGTCCAAGCAGCGCTCGCCGGGCTCGCCGGAAGACGGCAAGCCGTACATCACGCTCGAAGATTCGAACGGCCGCTTCGGCAACATCCCGGGCTACAGCACCGTGAACCTGCGCGCGGCCTACGACTTCGGCCCGTCGATGAGCAACCTGAAGCTGGCCGTCGGCATCAAGAACCTGTTCGATCGCCGCTACTACAACCGCTCGGTGGACAACAACGGCGGCAAGTACGTCGGCCAGCCGCGCACGCTGTACCTGCAGGCGTCGGTGGCGTTCTGAAGCCAGGGGAGCGCGGGCATACACTCGCGCACCCATGGCCCTCAAATCCACCATCTTCAAGGCCACCCTCGCGGTGGCCGACATCGACCACGGCTACTACGCCGACCATGCGCTGACCCTGGCGCGCCACCCGAGCGAGACCGACGAGCGGATGATGATCCGGCTCGTCGCGCTCGCACTCAACGCCCACCAGCTGCAGGACATCTGCCAGGGCGACGGCACGCTGGCCTTCGGCGCGGGCCTCTCGAACGTCGAGGAGCCCGACGTGTGGCTGCGCGACTTCACGGGCGAGGTCAAGATCTGGGTCGAGGTCGGCCAGCCCGAGGACAAGCCCATCATCAAGGCCTGCGGCAAGGCGGACGAGGTGATCGTCTACTGCTTCAACCACGCGGCCGAGATCTGGTGGCGCGGCATCGAGAACAAGCTCACGCGGCCGCAGAACCTGAAGGTCTATCGCGTGCCGACTGAAGCCTCGCAGGCACTGGCCGCGCTCGCGCAGCGCAGCATGCAGCTGCAGGCGACGATCCAGGAAAACACGCTCACTTTGGGCGACGGCACGAACAGCATCGACGTCGAACTGCTGCGCTGGAAGTAGCGCTTCGGCCTCCGCAGCGCTAGGCGGCCGGCATCATCTCGCCGCACTGCCAGCACTGCTCGAAACCACCCTCGATCCGCTCGCCGCACACGCACTGCCAGTCGTGCTGCGGCCGGTGCTGCACCGCATGCAGCAATTCCTTGGCGCGATCGAACTGGCTCTCGTCGTCGATCCAGATTTCCGGCAGGCACTGGTCGGGCGGCAATTGGCCCATGACGGCGCCGAGGAACTCGCGCTGCACCGTGGCTTCGACACCGTCCTCGCGCAGGGCGTGCACCCACAGGGTCGCGATGGCGAGATTGGGCGCTTGGGCAAGACGACGCACGGCGATGGCCTCTTAAGGCGTGTCGTCGGGACCGAGGGGTTCGGCGGGGTCGTCGGGCCCATCAGGCCACTTGGGCGGTTCTGCTTCGCGCGCCCGCTCGGCGTACTTGTTGAAGCGCCAGGCCGAGTCTTCCATCGTGATGCGGCGCCAGGTCACGCGCTTCTCGACCGGCGTCATCGCGGGCCAGTGCTGCACTTCGTCGAAGCTGCGGCCGCAGCCCTTGCATTCGTCGTCGCCCTGGCTGGTGGAGCAGATCGCGATGCAGGGCGTGTCGGGGGTGCTGTGGTACCAGTCGAGCCATGCGGCCCAGGCCTTGGGCGGAAAGCCGACCTCGTCGACCTCATCTTCGTGGTGGAACACCATGAGCGCGTAGACCTCTGCCAACGCGCGCAATTCGGGCGCCAGCGTGATGCCGTCGGGCGAGGGACTTTTCGCGCGCCAGTGGTTGATGGCGGCCTCGATGTCAGTGATGTGAATGGCGGCCATGGGGGAGTGAAAAAGCAGCGAGCGGCGATCATAGTCCGCCAATGTCCCGCAGCCTCGAAGGGGCATGGGCGCTACAAATCGAATAGCACGAGAGTCCCTGTTCATAGGCCCTCCTGGCCGGTTCTCTTCGGGTGGCTGAAAACTTTCGGTTGCCACGCCGCGAGCTTCGATGCTTTAATCCCGCCCACGAAGGGGAGTAGCTCCCGACCGCCGTGGACAACGGCGGACATCGACAGGTCGTCAATACGAAGCACAACACTTCCGGCCTTTCGGACAACGCATGCGCACTGGCGCAGGCGCTGTCGAGCAAGACCTTCGATTTGAACCTGCGCAGGTTTGGTCGAAGCGTTCGCAAGTCCCCGGAGTCCACACCCGGCGCCTTCGTTTCCTCGCTTTCGACCAGCCCCGTGCGGGATGAATCGAAACGCATCGATATGCGCCTGCCCGTCGCGATCCAATCAAGGAACGGCAGGAACGGCGCGAAGACAAGAGGAAGCTATGGAACAGTTCATGACCCCGGAATTCTGGGTCGCCGTCGGTCAGATCATCATGATCGACATCCTGCTGGGCGGCGACAACGCCGTCGTCATCGCGCTGGCGTGCCGCAAGTTGCCGCCCGCCCAACGCACCCAGGGCATCCTGTGGGGAACCGCCGGCGCCATCGTGCTGCGCGTGATCCTGATCTTCTTCGCGCTCACGCTGCTGGCCATTCCGTTCCTGAAGCTGGTGGGTGCCCTCCTGCTGTTGTGGATCGGCGTGAAGCTGCTCGCTCCCGAACATGACGACGCGCACGGCAACATCACCGGCAGCGACAAGCTGTGGGGCGCCGTCAAGACCGTGATCGTGGCGGACCTCGTGATGAGCGTGGACAACGTGATCGCCATCGCCGGCGCCGCACAGGGTGCGGGCGAAGGCCACCAGATGCCGCTCGTGATCTTCGGCCTCTTGGTGAGCATTCCGATCATCGTCTGGGGCAGCCAGCTGGTCATCAAGCTGATGGACCGCTTCCCGCTGATCATCACGCTGGGCGGCATGCTGCTCGGCTGGATCGCCGGCACGATGGCCGTGTCCGACCCGGCTCTGGCGAACCCCACCAACTGGACCTGGGTGCCGAAGGTGCCGCAGACCGACACCATCAAGTACGCAGCCGGCATCGGTGGCGCGCTGCTGGTGCTCGCGATCGGCAAGTGGGTGGCCATGCGCCAGGCCCGCAACAAGCCGGAAACGGCTGTGACGACCGGCTGAGCACTGGCATACCCCATTGATCGCCAGAAACTTCGCTGAGAAACTTTCCTGTCCAAACCAGTCTCTGCCACTCTAACTATCTGAAGGAGCACTCATGGAAAAGATCATTCTTTATGTCGACGACGCCGTGTATGCCAGCGAGCAGTTCGCCGAACTCGCGCCGGATGCCAACAGCGTCGTGGCGCGCCATTGGGTGCTCGTGGCCTGCGCGCCGCGCATGACGCATCGCATCAGCAAGTGGGTGAGCCACAGCGCACGCGAGAACTGGCGCGCCAAGTGGTTCAGCAAGGTGCAGGCGCAGTTGCTGCCCCTCCTCGAGCGCAACGGCGGCCAAGTGACGCCGGTGCTGGCCAAGGGTCCGCTTGCGGAACTGACGGTGCAACTCAAGCGCGAGCACGGTGCATCGCACGTGGTCGATGCGCGTCGCCCGAAGATCGGCGTCGACCTGGAACCGGTCACGCCCGACCAGACGCCCGCGCACCAGTCGGGCTGGGCCTTTCCCGGCGCCGTGATGGGCATGGGCGCATTGCTGGTGCTGGCGAACGAACTGGCCGAGTAAGCACAAGGCAGACACCCTTCTGACGAGCCCCGGTGCGGCAACGCACCGGGGCTCGTTGTTTTGGGGGCTCTGGGGTATCCTGCGCCGCATGCGCATCATCCTCAAATGGCTGCTCAGCGCCGTCGCGCTGCTGGCGGTGGCTTATCTCTACCCAGGTGTCCAGGTCGCGAGCTTCGGCTCCGCACTCATCGCAGCCGCGGTGATCGGGCTGCTCAACATGATCGTGCGGCCGGTGCTGGTGGTGCTGACATTGCCGGTCACCATCGTCACGCTCGGGCTCTTCCTGTTCGTGATCAATGCGCTGCTGTTCTGGGCCGCGTCGGGGCTTCTGGGCGGCTTTCACGTCAACGGCTTCGTGGCCGCGCTGATCGGCTCGCTGATCTACTCGCTGCTCGGCCTTCTCATCGAGACCGCGCTCGGCGGCCTTCTCTCCAAGCGCTGAGCGCAACGGTTACTTTAGCGGCGGCTCTTCCGCCTGCTGCTTGACCAGCACATCGACGGCGCGTGCGCGGGTGTCGATGATCGACGCCTCGTAGTGATCGATCGGCGCGCCCGAAGCGCCCGACTTGCGCACCAATTCCTGCGCCGCCTTGAAGCGATCGCGCGCCGCGGGGTAATCGAGGATCGCCACGTTGGCTTCGGCGTCGGCGCGCACCGCCCGCAGCGTGTCGTTCTGCGCGCCGTACAGGTTGCCCAGCACGCGCCACGCCGTGGCATCGCGCGGATTGGCGGCCACCCAGTCGCGCAGCACGGGAATCATCGGCTCGGGCTGGCGCGTGGCGGTCGCGGCTTCGGCCGCAAGGATCATCTCGGGACGCTCCTTCGACCTGGCATCGAGCAGCGCGGCCGCCTTGGCCGGGGCGCCGGCGGCCAGTTCGATCTCGGCACTGAGCCATCGCGCCTGCTTCGCCGCAGCCGGGTCTTCCGCCGTGCGCGCGACGAGCCGCTCGGCCAGTGCACGTGCCGACTTGTAGTCGCGCAACTCCTTGGCGGCCAGCGCCGCCGCGTAGAGTGTGCCGGCCTGCTGGGGCGGCGTGCTCTTGCCGAACTCGCCGCTGCCGGCCGACTGAACCCACAGGCGCAGCACATCGACGCCCGGCCGCGTCAGCACGCGGGCACGCGAGGCGATCATCGCGTGGTCCATCGCGAGCGGGAGCGCTGGGGCCGTGTCCATACGGAACTGGAACCGGCCCTGCATGTCGGAAATGCGCTCGGTCGTGAGCGGATGGCTGCGCAGGTACGGATAGGAGCCGTTGTCGTTCAGGCGCGAGGCGTACTGCAGCTTCTCGAACATGGCGGCAGCGCCCTGCGGCGCAAAGCCCGCCTGCGTCATCACGCCGAAGCCGATGCGGTCGGCCTCGCGCTCCATGTCGCGCGAGAAGCTCAGCTGGTTCTGCATGAAGAGCGCCTGGCTTCCCATGATCATGGCCTGGCCGGCGTCGCTGTTGCGGCTCTTGCTGGCAGCGATCATCCCGAGGATGAGGCCCGCGATCATCAGCGGCATCTGCTTGCCCTGCTTGCTCATCATCCGGGAGATGTGGCGCTGCGTGACGTGCGAGAGCTCGTGGCCGAGCACCGTTGCCAGTTCGTCGCGGCTGCCCACCGCGGCCACCAGCCCGAGGTTCAGGCCGAGATAGCCGCCCGGCAGCGCAAAGGCGTTGATGTTGCGGTCGCGGCCCAGCACGACGATCCAGGCGAAGCGCTCGTCCAGCTCGGGCGTGAGTTCGCCGCGCGCGCGGGCGGCGGTCAAGAGGCGCTGCCAGATCTCTTGCACGTAGGCGGCGATCACCGGATCGTCGATGTAGTCGGTGTCGCGATAAAGCTCGCGGGCGATCTGGTCGCCGAGGCTGCGCTCGGCGCTGGCGGTCATTTCGCCGCCGTCGCCAAGGCCGGGGAGGATCGACTGCATCTGCGCGCCGGCGGGTATCGGCAGCAACGCCTGGGCCGCTATCAAAACGGAAGCGCATAGCGCGCGCAGGGTGGGCGTTGCGGTGGTCTTTGGCTTTGCGGAGGGAGTCAAGCGCAGCATTCCTCGTCCATGGCTCGGGCTCGTATGATGCATCTTCAAATCGAACGTTCACCCATGAGCGCCGCGCCGGACGGCCGCAGCAAGCTCGACGCGGTGCGCAGCACGAAGGTACCCAATCCATGAACACCCTCACCCACTTCGACGCCCAAGGCCAGGCCCACATGGTCGACGTCGCCGCCAAGCCCGCCACCCACCGCGTGGCCGTGGCCACGGGACGCATCGAGATGCAGGCGGCGACGCTCGCGTTGATCGAATCCGGCACGGCGAAGAAGGGCGATGTGCTGGGCATCGCGCGGATCGCCGGGATCCAGGCGGCGAAGAAGACGAGCGATCTGATTCCGCTGTGCCATCCGCTGGCGCTGACACGGGTCGCCGTGGCGTTTGCGCTGGCGGATGCGGGCAGTGCGCCGCAAGTGGCTTGCACGGCGACCGTCGAAACCGTCGGGCCTACAGGCGTGGAGATGGAAGCGCTGACTGCGGTGCAGGTGGCGCTATTGACGATCTACGACATGTGCAAGGCGGTGGACCGGGGGATGCGGATCACCGATGTGCATGTGTTGGAGAAGCATGGGGGGAAGTCGGGGAGCTGGGTGGCGGCTGCCGACTGAGCGCCCCGCTGGCGCTTCGGCGAAAAAAGGAAGAAGCCTACGGCGCAGGCGCATCGCCCGGCTTTTCGTCCAGCCATCGGGCGAACGCGGCTGGAAATGCAATCCTGAAACGCGCGGCCTGAGCCCGGGCCTCGTCATCCAGCCCCAGCAATTCGGCGCTTTCGATCAGCTTGACGATGACGCGCGGCTCGGGCGAAAAATGCAATGTGCGTTCTGCCAGTGCATGCATCCTCGCCGCATTGGCTGGCGTCACGTCGGTCAGCGTGAGTTCTGCGAAGTCCACCTGACGCGCAAAAAGCCATGAGCCCTCGAGTTTGGAAAGCGTGTCGTCTGCGTAGGCAGGCAGGCGCTCGTCGCGCGGAAGGTAGATCTGGCTGATGCGGATGTAGTCCCAGCTGGCGTAGGCGACGATGGCCAGCAGGACTGCGGCCATCAACGAAGGCAACGCACGGGTTTCGCGCCATCTTGGCTTCGTGCCCGTCGGGACAGCGCGACTGCCCACGCCCACCGCGGGCCACAGGATTCCGAGGCACAACCCGAACACCAGCTGGAACGGTCCGTACCAGAGCGGGTACTCGAGCAGGCTGTGAAGAACGATCGCCCCGAGCATGCCCCACGCCATCAAGCGGGTGGGGTCTCGCTCTCGCCAGGGCTTTGCAGCGATCACCATCCAGATGAATCCTCCGCAGATCAGGACGGCCGCGGGGATGCCCAGCTCGACGGCGAGGTGCAGCGGCAGGTTGTGGGCGTTGTCCAGGATCTCGGTGAAGCGCGCGCCGGAATAGGAAGTGGTGAAGTGCGCAAAGCTCAGCTCGCCCCAGCCCCATCCTGTCCAGGGGCGCTCGGCGATCAGGGTGAGCACGTTGTGCCAGAGGACGAGCCGGCCGTGAACATCGGCCGTCCTGGTTTGCAGGCGTTGAAGCATGCCTTCGACGCCGCTGCCTAAGAAGTGCGGCAATGCCCAGGCGATGGCGAAGTAGAGCGGGATCATCGCCAGCAATGCGAGCGGCGATGGGAGGCTGAAGCTTGGGGCTGGAGCGCCAGGCGGCGCGGCGCGGCGCTCGCGATGGGCGATGAAGCTCGCTACGGCGACGATCGACAGAAGTTGCAACAGGCCCGTCCGCGAGGTCGATGCGGCGGCAGCGATCAGCAGCAACACGACGGCCGCCACCAGTGCACGCCGCGTGCGGGACGAGGCTGGTGCACGCGTGGCGTGGAGCCACAGGGCCGCAATGATCGCCATGCTGATCAGCGTGGCGAATTGGTTGCGCTGGCGGAGGTTGCCGTAGGCCCGTCCCAGCGGAGGCGAGGTGGTCCAAGGAACCAATGGCTCAGCCAGGCCGTAGTACTGAAGCAATCCAAGAACGGCGCTGAGCAGACCGGCAACGAGGAGGCCGCTCGCAAACATCGAAAGAAAAGACTCCCTGCAGCGCAACAGGCCGGCGCCCGGGCACGCGGCGACAGCAACGCCGGCCACCACAGCACAGGTCGGCAGCCAGAGGAACGCCAGTGCTCCGTTGCGCGGAAGAACGACGGCCATCGCGACGACCGCCAGCCATAGCCAGAGTTGGCGTGCGGGACGGGCCACAGGCCCCATCGCGAGCAGCCCGGCAACACATGCCCAAGTCGCAAGCAACTGCCAGACATTGACCGATGGGCCGGCGACGACTGGACAGAGAAAAGGGAATGCGAAAAGGCCTGCGCGCACCACATGGCCGGTATCTGCAAGAGAGGCGGGCGCCTCGAAGGGCGCGGCTCGAGGCGTCATTCAATCCATTGTGCCAACCCCGGCTTGCAGCGAGGGATGGACCAAGGCATGACATCGATGCCCGGGGGATCAACACTCACCCTATCGCCACGCCCCTGCGCGAATCGGGTGAGCGCGAAAGGCGGCCGGTCTCAGAAAGGTGGTGAGACCACCGAACGCCAGCTGCGGCGCCAGCCTTTGGCAGCACAGCCATCCCCGGCTTTCTGCGTACCGCCCACGCCCGTGAGGTAACCGGTCTCGTTGGTGCAATCGGCATCGGGCTTCAGGTCCGGCCGGCCTTCGTTGGGCTGGCCGATCAAATTGCGCGAACTCACGTTGCCGCGCGTGAAGCCGCCAGCGGGAATCGAAACGATCGAAAAGAGATCGAAACTGCCGTTCGAGTCCACGTCGAAGGAGTACTTGTTCTTGCCCGTCAGCGCATCCAGTACGTAGATGATGTTGGGCAGGCTGGCGGTGGCCGTGCAGGACTCGACGCTCAGGTTCTTGTCCTCCGGGAGGAAGGACGTGATCATGACGCTGCTGCCCAGGTTGGCCAAATCACCCACCACCCGCTCGCCGTCCGTCATGGTGCCTGGGTAGGGAATCACACCAAGATTCAGCAGCCAGCCCTTCTTCGTCTTCCAGTCGACAGGATTGGAGCTGACCTGGTAGAACTTCTTGCCGGCCTCGATGCCGGTCCCATCCTTCGCCGAGGTCAGGTCGATGGTTTGCGCCACCAGGTCCGTGAGCGCGACCTTGCCGAAGCCGGACTTGTCACCGCTCCCGATCGGTGTCTGGTCCCAGATGCCGTAGATGGCCTGCTTCGTAGCCGGCTTTGTCAGGTCGCCCTCGTCAAGGAGGATGCCGGTGCCCACCACCACGATGGCACCGCACTGGGAAGTGGTGCTGTACGTGCACGCAGTCGCATCGCCCGGGTGGGTCTGCCAGGTAGGCGTGGCGTAGATGGGCTGAGTCTTGCCGCCCGGGGTGGTGAAAAGCGGCCTGTTGTAGGACACCCCAAAGCTCGCGACGCGCAGGTCGAAGCGCCACAGGTTGCCGTTGGCGTCGCCTGCATAGGCAGCCACGATCTTGCGGTTGGTGTCGCGCACCGCAACCACACCGCCTAAGCCGCGATTGCCGCCGTCGGCAGCGTCGGAGCCATAGCCTGCCGGCAGCGGAATGAACGCCCTGCGTTTGCCGGTGATCGCCTCCACCACGTACAGCCCCACCTTCTTGGCGCTGCCCCCGTACTGCCCGCTCCCACTCAACACGACCCAGGTGCCGTCGTTCAATTGGCCGGCCGTAGGGTTGTTGGTCACGTTGGCCAGATCGCCGTAATCGGTCGTCTTGTCGCTGAGCTCCCAGAGAAAGTGATCCTTGGTCGGTATCCGGTCCGCCGCGTTCATGGGCGACTCCAGGCCATACATGAAGTTGCCCGCGCGTCCTCCGGTGCCCACCACGATCTGGCGCCAAGCGGCTGCCCCGCCAGCGGGAGTCCGGCTGTTTCCGTCGTACACGTCCTGCTCCACCAGCGGACCGTCCAGCGTGTAGCGGAAACGGAAGTTGGTGTTTGCCAGATCGATCTGCGAAGCCATGGAACCCTTGGGCATGAATTCGGCCAGTTCCGTGCCGACCGGGATTCCCCCCTGCGCGGTGTCGTTCTTGGCGGCGTTCAGCACATGCACCTTGCCGTTGTTGGTGGCGGCGAAGATGGTGGGCGGCAACGACGTCTTCTTCGCCTTGTAGGCGGCATACAGGTCCTTGCCGTCCACCGCGCCGTAGATGCTGTAGCCCATGTCGATGCGCCCGCCCACGAACACCGGTGGCGAATTGACCGAGGCGCCGATCGGCTGCCTGCGCGAGCGGTAGATGGTGCCGTTGATATCCGTCTGCGGGTCTTCGCCCAGCATGTAGCGGATGAAGCCGGTATCAAGCCGCTGCAGGCTGTCGGTGTTCAGCAATGCCCTGAGATCCGTTGGCAGGCCGTCGAGCCTCGTGCTGTAGGTCAGCGCCACACGCTTGTTCGCCGCCCAATCGGGCTGGCTGGCGTCATAGTTCGACAACGAAAAGATCTTCCGATTCGCCACAGTCGGCATCTTGGTGTTGGCAGACCAGGCTGGTATCGGCTTGCCGGTTTCCACGTTGAGGTAGCCGCCATTGGCGTTCAGCTGAAAAGCCTTGATGTCGCCGCTGTTGTCCGAGGTCTGGTATTCGGTCGTGTACTTGTATTGGTTTTCCAGCGTCTGGAATTCGCTGCTGTTGCCTGACACCGCCACGCCGGCGTCGTTGCCGGAACCCACCATGCCGCTCAATGCATTGTCGAGCGCCCGGCGAACGTCATCGCCCGAATAAACGCTGTAGGAACGACCGCCGCCGGTAAAGCCTGCGCGGATGAAATCGTTCACGCGCAAGGCATCGCTCGTATTTTCACTGTTCAGGTCGACACTTGATTTGCCGTCTGCCCAGCTGGGCTGTGTAGCTGCTCGTCCTGCAAGCCAGTCGTTGTTGTATTTGTTGATGCTGTCCCAAGTCAACCCGCCCGTTGTTCCCAAATCGCCGGATGGCGTCAATCCCCAACCAATGGTGTAGGTGGTCATGTTTTGCCAGAACGTCGGATTGTGCTGGCCTTCAATGCCAGGAACGTTGTCAAGCAGACTGGAAAAATCCGTATTCCAAAAATATCGAGCCGTCAAGTCCGCAAAACCTTTGCTGCTGGCCCCGCCATCGGAATAGGGAATATAAAGATTACGTGCAATCAGTTTTTTTGCGGAGTCGCTGCTGTCGTAGCCCGTAGCCCCCTTGGGGTTGTATTTGAGGGTAGCGGCATTTCCCGACGGATTGCCGCTGTAATTGAAAAGTCCATCGATGCTGGCATATTTGGAATCGGCATTTTTCGAGGTTGAGTTATTCCATGCGCCGTCGGACAAAACAATGGAATAAGCACGCCTACAGCTCAAATCGTTTTTGGTATCCGTATCCCCCGAACTCGTTGGATCGTTTTTCCACGGATTGCCGAAGGTAGACTTGTTACTGCCACTGCTGGAGTAATAATTGGCTGCAAGAGACAACGCATTGTGACTCGGCGTCGATCCTGCCGGGATGACGCCGTAGATCCAATCATAAAATTGCGTTTTCCAATTGTTGCCCGCGTTCTTTGCGTCGTCGTTGAAATACCGGACTCCCCGCACAATACTGTCTGCCGTGCCATTGCTTTGGTTGCGGGTGTCGGTGTAATTGTATTGGGTGTACCCTACCCGGAATTTGCTGTCGTAGCTTTGCATCGCCTGGCCCACCGCTGTTCCGACAGCAAGCACGCGATTGCGATACCACTGATACCAATTCAGAACATTCTGAAGTTCCAGCGCCGGCGTGCAGGTGGTCGTAGTCTTTCCACAATCCGTGCGCTTATGATCTGCTGGAAGATTAACGTTGCTGGCACTGAGGGGATTGGTCAACTCTACAGTTACGCGGCTTGAGCAATTACTATTGCTGCATTGCACATAAGTAAATTTGGCGCTTGATGGAACTGAATTTTTGTCTGTATAAGCAGTGTAGTAAGGAACATATACCCCGCTATTAGGCCTTCCAAATCGATCAAGCCCCCACGTGTAATCGACACTTGGGGTATTTATGAAAAACTGACCAGAAGTTTGATTGTCTACGAAGGCAATGGGATTAGTCAGCTCGACGCCTGTCGATGCAATTCTTTTGGGATACGTGGTTGAAGGGTTGTAATACTGCGTATTGACATCACTTGAGCGCATTCGATACCACGCGTAATTGCAGCTCGAGCCTTGGCAACTGTTGGGCATCGAATACCCTTCCTGAAATTCAAATCCCATTGAACCAGAGTTGTCCAGCACGAACATCAAATTGGGCTTGGCGCCCGGCACGGCGCTATACAGGGGCGCCTGACTCGGTGCGGTGGCAGCGAGCGCATCGCCAGCAGGCAGGGTCGCGGCCAGCCAGGTCGCAACGAGGCCAAGGGTCGTCAGCAGCAGGTTCACGCGCGCACGCGCTGCCTTGGCCGGTGCCGGAACAGGAAATTGAATCTTGGCAGTCATGCGGTCTTCCCTCTCGAATGGAGCTTCATGGGAGTTGTCGGGTGCGCTCGGCGGGCCCCTCGGGCCGTACCTTCCGCAAAAAATCTTCTCGGGACGCGGTTGTCTTGGCGGTTGCTCAGGCCAGTGGCGCAGGAGCTACGGCATTACTGTTTCCAGCAGTCGGCAACGTTCACGCCTGTCGTTTGGTCCACGATGGCTTTGGCGCCCTGACTGTTCAAGGTGAGCGTGCCGCACTTGTCGCTTGCCATGCTGCCCGCACGCGTAGCCCTGAGGGAGTAGCTGGGCGGCGTGTCGGCGGCGAAGACGACGATGTTGTAGTTGGCGGTGCCCGACTTGGGCGACTGGCGCAGAGCGGGAGGCAGCATGCTGTCGCTACCAACCTTTTGCTCGGCCGGTGTGGTGACGTTGCCCGCAGTGACGGTGTAGCGATCGTTGGCCGAGTAGTAGCGCTGCATGTACTGCGCGGCCTCCATCAGGACGCCTTGAGCCTCGGAGCGTTTGGACCGCCGCATGTACTCCTGGTAGCTGGGCATGGCGATCATCGCCAAGATGCCGATGATCGCGACGACGATCATGACTTCGATGAGGGTGAAGCCGCGGCCGGACCGGCGCGATTCGAAGGATTGACGTGTCATGGCTGCGATGGACTTGTGCATGGTGGTCAACTGGCGCTCGTCAACACGGACTGCATCCACGCCTCGGCGCCTTGGGTGGACTTCCCGGATTGAAACTTGGCGTTATTGCCGAAGCCCCGGGCAGTGATCAGGTAGCCGGTCAGCTTGGGTGTCGAGGTGCTGTTGATCTTCTGGATGAGGCAGAGCGGCGCATTTTTCAGCGGCGAAGTGCCACCGGTGTCGTTCTTGTAAAAAGCAGCCGGGACTTCGATGACGTTGGCAGTGCCGGTCCAGTTGGACTCGGTACGCCATGCGGCTGCGGGATCGGATTCCGAGGCGATGGTGGTCGCGACGATCTTGCCGCGCAGGCCGGTGGTGCTGTACTCGGTGTAGTCCTTGCCATCGGCATCGAAGATCGCAACCTGCTCGCAGAAGCGCAAGGCGGTCTCCGCGGCTTCGCGGGCCACTTCGGTCGAACGGACGCCGTTGATGCTGCGCTCGCTCTGGGTGGCGTTGCGAATGGCGAAGGTGCCCAGCAGCGAGAGGATCACGATCAGAATGAGGGTGATGACCAGCACGACGCCGCGCTCTCGTCCGCAGTGGCGGCCCAGCCGTGCGGCAGTGCGGCGATCGAAGGCGCGACGCGACGCGGCGCGTGAGCCCGGATTGGTGTGGAGGATTTTGCTCATTGGGCAATCACGCGATTTCTCAACAGAACCGTGGTGGTGTAGGTCCTGCGCAGATAACCATCGGTGCTGCTCGCATCGACGTTCTTGCAGTCCTTGTAGGCCATGCCACCCGTGGGCGCGTCTCTCACGGGTTGGCCGCTGCGCATGAGCAGGCACACCCGCACGCTCAGGACCCGGCCCCAGCGGTCTTCGGTGATGTTGGGCAACACGCCGGTGCTGGTCAACCCGTCGATATCGCCTGCACTCATGTAGCGCACGATCTGATGGCGCAGAAGGTCGTAGGTGCCCGCCAGTTCGGCACTGGGGCGGCTGGCCACACCGTAGAGGATCTGCATGTTTTCGACGTTGGCCAGCAACGGCTGCGAGGTGCCAATGACATTGTTGGTACCGCTCTTCTCCGATCCGAGGCACGACAGCATGGGCTGAGTGGTCGCATCGGTGACCAAGTAGCGGTTGTCGGCCAGGGCGTAGACGCCGGCCGCGCTCGCGGGCGTGGGCTGGGGACTCACCTGGGACGGGGTCACAGGATTGATAGGGTTGCCTACGCAATTCGTCGCCAAAGGAATGGTGTCGGTCGTGCGCATCGTGTTGTCGACAGTGGCCTCGTAGCGGATGGCAATCGCCGCACTGCCGGAGCCCGATGAGCTCGTGGCGCAAGCCAGGCTGGCAAAGGCGACGCTGGCATCGGTGAAGCCTGCGTCGCATCCGCGCACCGCGGGACCCGCGTAGTTCCCCATCACCGTGGCACCTGCGGCCGGGATGATCTGCCGGGAATAGCCGGCCTGCTTGAGCTGTTGCTGGATGAGGTTGATCGCGAGGATCCCGTCCTCGTTCATCTGCGTTTCGACCTGGGACATCTGGCTGCCACGACTGGACGCGACATAGAGCGACAGGCTGGATGCCAGGATCACCAGGCCGATCGTCACGGAGATCAGCAGTTCGAGCAGGGTAAAGCCCCCCGCGGCATGGCGCTGGCGTAGCGAAAGAAGGCGTGCCGTTCTCATAGCGTGACCCGGAAGTACATGCAGTTCACGGAAGTGCCCGTGGCGATGTTGGCTGCTACAGGACAGGGCTGCTGTTGCTGAAAAAAGCCCGTGCCCTCTTCGATGGCAGTCCAGATCAGCCAGATGTTCAGCACGCGCGTGGCCGGCAGGCCGTTCACGCCGGCCGTGGCCGGTGTCAGATCGGCTGTGACGTAGGCCGTACCACCCGGCAGCCGATTGGCAACATTGGTAAGCCATTGGGACTTGTCATAGTCCGCGATGGCTGTATCACAGGTGTTGACCGGGGCAGCGGGGTTGGAGGTGTCGACCTGGCAAGCCACGGGTGCCCGCGTGGGGTCCGAAGTGGCGGTCGAGCGCGAACTGGCGTTGTAGGCGTCGGTGTAGGCGTAGTTCGAAAAGCCCGCCAAGTTGGCGCGGGCGCGCTCCGTGTAGTCGGCCACCAGGCTCAGGCCGATGGCCCGCATGCGGGAGAACTGGTTGTACTTGGCCGCCGAGGAGGTCAACCCCGCCATGCCGAACAGTGCAACCGCCAGGATGACGATGGCCACCAGCACCTCGATGAGCGTGGCGCCTCGCTGCGTGTTGTGGGTTTTCATGTTCATGAAAAGAGGTCGGGGCTGCTGCGCCGAAGCGGCTGGGCGTGGCGATCTCATCCTTCGGTGGCGCTGTCGCAGCTGGCCGAATCCGCCACGGAGCGGACGCGGCCGGGTTTGGTGATGCAAAGGCCCTTGCGCGCCCAGGGCGTGGCGCTGGCGCTGCTGAATCCCGTTGCCTCGATGTTGATTGCAGTGGCCGTGCCGTTCAGCAGACCGTTGGGCAGGAACACGAAGCGGCTTGCATTCGTCGGGACGATCTTTGCGATGCCGGCGGGAGCCTCCTGCCGCAGCAGCAGTTCATCCGCCGTCGCGGAATAGTCGAAGCTGGCGTCGCGGTCGTTGTTGACGAAAACGATCCAGCCGCTGGCGAATCCGGTGGTGCTTGCCGTGGACAAACAGGTCGTGGAGGTATTGGAGGCCACGCGGCATACGACGACCGGACGCGCTCGGGCAATGGCTTCGGTGCGTGCGATGCGCAGGGAGCCGGTCAGTGCGTTGACGGTATTGGAGGCGCGCCACTGGACGATGAAGCGCGTCATCGAAGGCGCTGCAAGGCCGATCAGGATCGCCAGGATGGCGAGCGTGACGAGCAGCTCGATGGCCGTCAGGCCACGTTGGCGGCGCGGCTGTTGAAGATCGGAGTAGGTCATGCGCATAAATAAGACTGAGCCAGTCCCGTTGGCGTTTTCGCTGCTGGTCGCACTCATGCGATTCGACTTCTCTGCTGCAGCAAACCGTTTGCCGCAATGCTGGACATAGCAATGCTTTGCGACTCGACGCGTTTGAAGCTGCAAGCCATGGCGATCCATTTGGCAATTTGCACTTTTTTGAAAATGTTTCCTTGTGTGACTTTGAATGCTATTCGATGCGTGCATTCAATCGAAAACCGCTCGTCGCATAACAACTGCCGCTTGGCGACCTTGGTTGCTTGAGCAGCGGCGTCTCTGTGTTGATGCGCTAGCAGCTTCTTCCGTGCAACAGGCAAACTCCTTGGAGTGTGCGAGACGCGATCTTTGCTAGCAGTGATCACTGCCTCGAGCAACTGAGAGCCTCATTGGCCTTGTGAAGGCGGATGTCAAAGGCTTTGGCGCGCGAGGTTTCCGCGCTGTGGCGCGCTCGGCGGAAGATTTCTTCTGGCTGATTGGTTTGGCATGGGCGACATAGATGTCGTCAAGATGCAGCCCTGTGGTAGCCCAGAACTCAGTTGAGCGTTCTGGACGCCATAGCGCTGGTGCTCGGTAGCTGAATTTGCTTTTCTATCGATCGACCACCGCCCCTAAAGGCCGGCGCGTAGTCGCACCATGTGCGTTTGACGTCCTATCGATTCCAATGAGTTCAGATCAGGATGAGTCAGGCCCACGATCTTGCGTGACCACGCATCCGTCACCAGGCTGAGGTAGACGAACCCCTGATCGGTCGGCAGGTATGTGATGTCAGCCACCCACACTTGCTCGCTGCCGGTAGGGCGCACTTGGTTGGGCCCCTGCTTGAGAAGGTTGGGATGACGTCGGAAGCGGTGATGGCTGTCGGTGGTCTTGTGGTACGCCCGCCTGGGCTGAACCAGCATGTGAGCTTCGCGCAGCACGTCCAGCAATGCATCGCGTCCCAGACTCGCGTTGGCCTGCTGCAGCGGCTGCTTCAGCAGATGGTGCAGCTTGCGCGCGCCCAGCCGGGGCTGGCGCAGGCGCACCGAGCGAACGAGCTCGATCACCGTGTCAGAACGGGCACGGCATTGCTGCTGGTGCTCAAGCTGTTGGTAGTACGCCTGGCGGCTGACGCCCCAATGGCGGCAAGCCCTCGATACGCTCAGCCCCGGGAGGAGCTTTTGCGAGAGGACTTGCCCAAAGGCTTTTTTACGACACGCACCCCATAGTCCTTCTTCAGGACATCGAGTACGGCCTCGAACAGCTGAGCCTTCTCGTTGGCCTCCCGAAGCTGCACTTCGAGGGCCTTGATCTTCTGCTCGGGAGTCAGCGGTGCAGCAGGTGCAGAGGAGGATTTTTTGATCGGTGCTGGCATGGGAAGCCGAGATGATGCCGAACCCCAACTATGGCGGCCATGCTTGCGCAGCCACACCAGCACCGTCGAGCGGCCCTGGATGCCGTAGCGCTCCTGGGCCTGTTTGTAGGTGAGGTCGCCTTTTTCTACTTGATCGACCACCGACAGCTTAAAAGCCAGCGTGTAGTCCCGCTGGGTGCGTTTGACGCCCGATTCCATTGACTTGCCTTTTCTTGAAGGAAAAGGTGTCAACCCTTTTCAGGACGGGTCACCCAAATGCAAAAAAGCCGCCCGAGGGCGGCTTCTCAGGGCGAGATAGCTTACTTGCAGGAACCAGGCAAGTACTTCTGAATTGCAGCGGTGGAGCCAGCGCACTTCCATTCTTGGATGGCCTTGCCTTGGTCCGTGCTTGCGGTCGTCACATTAATAGCAGCGCCGGCAATCATCGGCGTCAAGGTCACGAAGTCTGCAGCAACAAACGCGGTCGGTTGGCCGAGAGCGCTTGAGTCAGGACGAACCGTCACAACGCCATCGGCACTGGTCGTGATCGAGAGAACCATTTTGGTTGGGCCAGAGCCCGCTGTAGCAGCAGTGTTCGCCTCGCAACCCCAGCCATTTGCGGTGCCAGTGCCCGTGGGGTTCATGCTTTGAACGCCTTCGGAAATCGTTGTGCGGCAAGCCGAGGCAGCAAGGACCACTTCCGACATGCGAGCCTTCACCGTGTATTGCTGGTATGCAGGCAGAGCCACAGCAGCCAAGATACCAATGATCGCCACAACGATCATCAATTCGATAAGGGTAAAGCCGGCCTGTGCGCGGCGGGCAATCTTGCGAACGTTCATGAGAAAAACTCCAGGTTGGTTGTAGAGCCCGGGAACCAGCCCGGAGCGCAGTACCTTCCGCAGCATCCGTGCCACCCGGTTTTCCCGCCCGCACCAACCAAAATCGTCAATTTTGTTCACATTGGCGTTACGCCATGTGACACAACTTGCTTCAAGATGCTACATGCAGTGACAAATTTGTCATGCCACGCAGCCAGCGAGTGATCAGAAAGTCAGGATCCCATCCGCCTTCAGCCAGCGAATATCCCGCTGCGCCAGCCCCGCCACCTGCCGCCCGGCCAGCGTCTCGATCTGGCTCATGATTTCTTCGGTTTCCGCCGGCTTGGTGTGCGTGATGTAGATCGGATAGCGCTTCCCCGGATCGATGTGCGACAGCTCATCGGCCAGCACCTCGGGCGACAGGTGCAGGCTGCGTTCCGCCAGCGCCTGCTCGCGGCTGCTGAAAGCCGTTTCGATGACCAGCATCGCCACGTCGAGCGCGTTGACGCGGTCCCAGAAGGGCGCGTTGCGCTCGGTGTCTCCGCTGAAAACCCAATGCGCGCCGCCGGTGGCGCGGCGCACGGCAAAGCCGCAGGCGGGCACGGTGTGGACGGCCGGCAGCACCTCGATGAGCTTGGGCGCGCTGGTGCCCAGTTGCAGCACCTGGCCGACCGAGATGTTGTGAAAGCTCACGAACGGCGCTTCGGGGCTGGGGATGCTCTCGAAATCGGGCCAGATGACGTTGTTGAACACATGCGCCCGCAGCGCCTCGATGGTGGCGCGCAGCGCATGGACGCGCAGCGGCTGGGTGCGGCGGCTGCCGACGGCGTCGAGCATCAACGGGAGCGCGGCGATGTGGTCGAGGTGGCTGTGGGTGAGCACGACATCGTCGATGCGCGCCATCTCGTCGAGGGTGAGGTCGCCGACGCCGGTGCCGGCATCGACGAGCAGGTCCGTGTCGACCAGGAACGAGGTCGTGCGGCAGTCTTTGGCGATGGCGCCTGAGCAACCCAGCACACGAACCTGCATTGTGAGAGACCCCTTGAAGGTGTTGGGCTGCGCGCATGCGCAGGTGTCTGTCGTCATTTGGTTTCGAACCGGGTTGCGCCGTCCCAGCCCGGGTCTTGCGGCCGCAACGCCATCGAGGCTAAACGCTGGGCGTAGAGCTGGTAAAGGACTTTTTTCGCATCGGCCGCGAGCAGGGGCGCGAGCAGGTTCCGGCCGGTGGCCCAGTCTTGGCGGCGGTAGGCCGCGAGCACCTGACTCCAGCGCTGCAACTGCCCCGTTCGCTGGGCCGCAATGGCGGCTTCGGTGGTGAGCGGCGTGAAGACGGCCACGGCCTGCGCCCGGCCCTTGACGAGCACGCTGTCCAGTTCCTGCCAGGTGCAGCAGTCGGGCGCGAGGTCGCGCGTTGTGCCGCTGGCCACGATCTCGACGCCGTAGTGCCCGCTCAGGCCTTCGAGCCGCGACGCGAGATTGACCGCGTCGCCGACCACGGTATAGCTGCGCCGCGCGGCCGAGCCCATGTCGCCGACGCTCATCACGCCGCTGTTGATGCCGATGCCCACGCTGATCTCGGGGCGGCCGCCCGCGCGGTGGATGCGGTTGATGTCGCGCACGGCGTCGGCCATGTCGAGCGCCGCGCGCACGGCCAGCGCGGCGTGGTCGGGCGTGTCGATCGGCGCGCCCCAGAAGGCCATGACGCAATCGCCCATGTACTTGTCGACGGTGCCGCGGTGCGCGCTGATGACGTTGGTGAGGCGGCTGAAAACGGTGTTCAGGAAGGCCTGGAGTTCGGCCGGCGCCATCTGCTCCGAGAGACGTGTGAAGTCGCGCATGTCGCAGAACAGGACGGTCATCTGCTTGCTCTCGGCGCGCATGCTGTAGCTGCCCGGGCGCACGAGCATTTCGTCGACCAGTTGCGGCGGCACGTAGGTGCCGAAGAGCCGCACCAGCCCACGCCGCGCACGCGATTCGACGAAGTAGCCCCAGCTCATGTTGAGCGCGAAGGCCAGCGCGGTCATGACGAGCGCCGACGCGAGCGGCAGCACGAGGCTGTGGCCGATGTAGAGCCAGGTGTTCAGGCCGATCAGCACCGCGGCCGTTCCCGCGCCCAGCAGCACGGCACGCGGCGCCGACAGCAGCGACAGTCCGAACGCCAGCACGAACCCCGCGACCAGCACCGTCAGCACCTCGTAGCCGGGCGCGTAGTCCGGCACGGCGAGCAGGCGCTGATCGAGCAGGCCCGAGACGATGTTGGCGTGCACCTCGACACCCGGAAACGCCGCACCGACGGGCGTCGCGCGCAGGTCCTGCAGGCCGGGCGCCGTCGCGCCCATGAGCACGATCTTGTCCTTCAACTCGCCGGGCGCGAGCCGGCCTTCGACCACATCGGCGGCCGCCACGTAGCGGAACGAGCCGCCGTCCGCGCCGCCGGGTCCGCGAAACGGCACCTGCATGCTGGCGTTCTGGTCGACGGGAATGCGCAGGCGTCCGAGCGCCAGCGAGTCGAGCCGCTGCATGGCGCCGCCCGGCGCGAGGAGCGGCCGCACCGGCGGCGATCCGTTCGCAAGCCGGTAGACGGCCAGGGCCAGCGACTCGTAGTAGCCGGGGTTCGCGTGCTCGCCTTCGTAGCGCGCGATGAGCGGCACGCTGCGAATGACGCCGTCGCCGGTCTCGCCGATCAGCGTGTTCAGGAAGCCCGCGACGGGCGCGGCTTCCGCCAGCATCGGCAGGCTGGCGCCGAAGCCGCTCCAGGCCGTGGCGTAGCAGGCGCCTTTCGGAAAGGTGTCGGGCGGCAGCAGCGGCGCGGACGGCAATTGCCCTTTGGCGCTCGGCACCGGCGTCCGGGTGAAGTAGTAGCCGAGTGCGACGCGCCGGTTGTGCAGTGCCGCGGCGAAGGTGATGTCGTGGTCGAGCGTGGGCGCGAGCCGTTCGATCTCAGCGGCGAGACCGGTCATGTTGCGCAGCGGCCCGCTCGCGATCTGGCGCAGCCTCTGGAGGCCCGAACTCCGGTCGGGCTCGAGGAACATGACGTCGAATCCGAGCACGGCCACCTGCTGGCGAACCAGGAGCTCGGTCGTCAGGCGCGCCATCGTGTCGCGCGCCCAGGGCCATTGCCCCTGGCGCGCGAGGCTCGCGTCGTCGACATCGACGATCACGACGCGCGTGTCCAGCGTCCGCGGCATGGTGGCGCGCAGGCGCATGTCGTAGATCAGGTGGTCGAGGCGTTCGAGGGTCGACAACTGCCAGAGGCCGGTGGCATGCGCCAGCGCCAGCAGCACCGGCAGCAGCGTGATGACAATGCGCGGCCAATGCCGCTGCAGCGCGTTCATGGCGCCTCGATCAGCCGGCCTGCGCCGCACCGTGAAATGAGAGGAAGAAGACGCTCAGACCCGCACGAACTGCATGCGCGTGGCGCCGCCGAGTTCGAGCACGTCGCGCTCCTGCAAGGCGACGGCATCGGTGCCGAGCACCGCGCCGTTGAGCGTGACATCGCCGATGACGCTGGCGGCCACGTAGCCCTGCCGACGGCGCGTGACGACCGCGACGGCCACGCCGGGCTTGCCGATGGTGGTGACCACTTTCTGCAGCGGCACATCGTGGTTGTCGCTGCCGCCTGAGAGCACGCGAAGCATCGGAACGCCCAGTTCGATGAGCGCACCGGATTCCGTGGGTGCCGAAGACAGCGGGATGGAAGTGGAGAACTCGCCCGGCGCCGTGCGTGTCGAGGAAGAAGCGCCGACGGCCAGGTTGCTGCGGGCGCGAAAGTGGATGCGGCAGCCGCCGACCTCGATGACGTCGTTGTCCTCGAGCGTCTGCTTCTGGACGGCCAGCGCATTGACGTACGTGCCGTTGGTGCTGTTGAGATCTTCAATTTGGACTTCGCCATCGCTCATGTGCAGCACGGCATGCTCGCCGCTGACCGCCAGGTTGTCGATCACGATGTCGTTGTAGGCGCGCCGACCCAGCGTCGTGCGGTCCTTGGCGAGCGCCACTTGCCCGATGACAACGCCATCGACCGAAATGATCATCTTCGGCATTGCCGGCTACCCCCCAAAGTGCAGAACTGTATCGACTGCAAGCGCGGCGGCTGGTTGCCGCCCAGGCCTGCTACCCGGCCATGCGGGACGTGTCGCCAACGTCCGCCCTTGCCAGAACAACCGAAATGTTGTCCCGGCCGCCATTGTCGTTTGCAATTGCAACCAAAAGTTGCGCTTTTTTCTGAAGGCCGGCATCGTGTTCTAAAAGCGTGAAGAGCTGCGCATCGGTCACCATCTCGCTGAGCCCGTCGGAGCAAAGCATATAGAGATCACCGGGTCTGGCGCTGTGTTCATGCATCTCCAGCAAGACCTGGGCCTCCACGCCGACCGCCCGTGTCACGAGGTTGCGGGTGGGCGAACTCAGGGCTTCCTCGGCGGTGATGGCGCCGGCATCGAGCTGCTGCTGGCGCAGCGAATGGTCGCGCGTGAGCAATTCCAGCTTGTTGTTGCGCAGGCGATAGCAGCGCGAATCGCCGATGTGGCCGACCAGCACGCGCTGCGTCTGGAAGGCCGCCAGCACCAGCGTCGTTCCCATGCCCTGCAGTGCTTCCTGGGTCGTGCCGGCATGGAGGATCGATGCATTCGCCTCGTCCGTGGCGGCCTGCAGCGCCCGGCGCACCACGCGCGCCGGCGCCTGCGGCCCGCCCTGGGCGAACCAGCGGCCGAAGCTGGCATGCACCAGCGACACGGCCATGGCGCTCGCGACCTCGCCGCCCTTGTAGCCGCCCATGCCGTCGGCCAGCACGGCCAGCCCGAGCGCGGGGTCGACGTGGACGGCATCCTCGTTGTGGGCGCGCACGCGGCCGGTGTCGGTCAGCGCGGCGTATTCCCAGCACAGCGCTGGCCGGTTCGAGAAAAGGGATGCGCCGAGGCTCGCCATGGTCTGCGTGCGTCGGCCGGCTAAAGGCTCAGTGTGCAGCGGCGTGGGCACGCCGTTGCAGCAAGCGGCCCGCGGCCACGACGAACACCGCACCGGCGGCAGCCGCCGCGTAGTGCAACCAGGGGTTGGCCACCAGCACGTCGCGCAGCGCGACGTCGCTCACGATGGTTTCGCCGCCGACCCAGCCGATCAGCGCGGCGCCCAGCATGACGATGATCGGGAAGCGCTCCATGAGCTTGATCATGAGCGTGCTGCCGAAAATGACCAGGGGAATGCTGATCGCCAGGCCCAGGACCAGCAGGACCATGCTGCCCTGCGCGGCCGCCGCGACGGCGATCACGTTGTCCAGGCTCATCACCAGGTCGGCCAGGAGGATGGTGCGCACCGCGACCATCATGCTGCCGTATTCCTTGGATTCGCCCTCGCCGTCGTCTTCTTCGCTCAGCAGTTGCAGGCCGATCCACAGCAGCAGCAGGCCGCCGACGATCTGCAGGTAAGGCAGCGCCAGCAGCTTGGCCGCCACCACCGTCAGCACGATCCGCAGCACCACGGCCGCGCCCGAGCCGAACAGCACGGCCTTTTTCTGCTGCGCAGGCGGCAGCGAGCGCGCCGCCATGGCGATCACCACGGCGTTGTCGCCCGAAAGAATGATGTTGATCCAGATGATCTTGACCAGACCGATCCAGAAATCTGTGCTTTGAAGGAGTTCCATGTCTCTGATCCCACTGTGTTTTATTTGAAAAAAGCGCCCGCAATCGAGTGCGGGCGCTTTTTTATTTCTGTGGTCCTCGCATGACCCGGCTCTGTGGCCGGTGTCCTGCACCCGTCTCTTACAGCTTGGCCTTGAGCAGCTTGGCCAACTCCGAGAAGTTGCGCGTCACGGTGAAGCCGCACTCTTCCATGATGGCGAGCTTGGCGTCCGCCGTGTCGGCACCGCCCGAGATCAGGGCGCCGGCGTGGCCCATGCGCTTGCCGGGAGGAGCGGTAACACCGGCGATGAAGCCGACGACCGGCTTCTTCATGTGTTCCTTGCACCAGCGGGCTGCGTCGGCTTCGTCGGGGCCGCCGATTTCGCCGATCATGATGACGGCGTCGGTGTCCGGATCGTCGTTGAAGGCCTTCATCACGTCGATGTGCTTCAGGCCATTGATCGGGTCGCCGCCAATGCCCACTGCCGACGATTGGCCGAGGCCGATTTCGGTCAGTTGCGCCACGGCTTCATACGTCAGCGTGCCCGAGCGCGAGACCACGCCGATGCGGCCCTTGCGGTGGATGTGGCCGGGCATGATGCCGATCTTGATTTCGTCGGGCGTGATGAGGCCGGGGCAGTTCGGGCCCAGCAGCAAGGTCTTCTTGCCGCCGGCCGCTTCCTTGGCCTTCATCTTGTTGCGCACTTCGAGCATGTCGCGAACCGGAATGCCTTCGGTGATGCAGATCGCCAGGTCGAGGTCGGCTTCGACAGCTTCCCAGATGGCGGCCGCGGCGCCTGCCGGCGGCACGTAGATCACCGACACGGTGGCGCCGGTTTGCGAAGCGGCTTCCTTCACCGAACCGAAGATCGGGATGTTGAAGATCGACTCGCCGGCCTTCTTCGGGTTCACGCCCGCCACGAAGGCGTTCTTGCCGTTCGCGTATTCCTGGCACTTCTCGGTGTGGAACTGGCCGGTCTTGCCGGTGATGCCTTGCGTGATGACTTTGGTGTCTTTGTTGATATAGATCGACATGACTTTTTCCTTAGGCCTTCTTGACTGCTGCGACGACCTTCTGGGCCGCGTCCGCCATGGTGTCGGCGCTGATGATCGGCAGGCCCGAATCGGCCAGCAGCTTCTTGCCTTCGACTTCGTTGGTGCCCTTCATGCGAACGACCAGCGGCACTTGCAGATTCACGGCCTTGCAGGCTGCGATCACGCCAGTGGCGATGGTGTCGCACTTCATGATGCCGCCGAAGATGTTCACGAGGATGGCTTCCACGTTCTTGTTCTTCAGCATGATCTTGAAGGCTTCGGTGACCTTCTCGGGGGTGGCGCCGCCGCCCACGTCCAGGAAGTTGGCCGGCTCGCCGCCGAACAGCTTGATGGTGTCCATGGTCGCCATGGCCAGGCCGGCACCGTTCACCAGGCAGCCGATGTTGCCGTCCAGCGAGATGTAGGCGAGGTCGAACTTCGAAGCCTCGACTTCGGCCGCGTCTTCTTCGTCGAGGTCGCGCAGGGCCACGATTTCGGGGTGGCGGAACAGCGCGTTGCTGTCGAAGTTGAACTTGGCGTCCAGCGCCATGACGTTGCCCTTGCTGTCACGGTTGAGCGGGTTGATCTCGACCAGCGAGGCGTCCGTCTCCATGTAGCAGGCGTAGAGCTTCTTGAGGATGTCGACCGTCTGCGCGGTCGAGTCGGCCGGCATGCCGATGCCGTCGGCAATCTGCTTGGCCTGTTCGTCGGTCAGGCCCTTTTCGGGGTCCGCGAACACGGTGATGATTTTCTCGGGCGAGGAGTGAGCCACTTCCTCGATGTCCATGCCGCCTTCGCTCGAAGCGATGAATGCGACCTTCTGGGTCGCGCGGTCGGTCACGGCCGAAACGTAGTATTCCTTGTTGATGTCGGCGCCATCTTCGATGTAGAGGCGGCGCACCTTCTGGCCTTCGGGGCCGGTCTGGTGGGTCTTGAGCTGCATGCCGAGGATTTCGCCGGCCAGCTTCTTGACGTCTTCGATCGACTTGGCGACCTTGACGCCGCCGCCCTTGCCGCGGCCACCCGCGTGGATCTGGGCCTTGACGACCCAGACCGGGCCTCCAAGCTTCTGGGCGGCTTCGACAGCCTCCTGAACCGTGTATGCCGGGATGCCGCGCGGCACCGGCACGCCGAACTTGGCAAGGATTTCCTTGCCTTGGTACTCGTGAATCTTCATGAGGGATGTCTCTCGGAAGGAGGAAGTTGAGAACGGGAGATCTGGGGTCTGAGGCTTCTTTGGCTCTGTTGCTCGCGGGCGACGGCAGCCTGACGGCTGGGGGCGACGAACAACCGCGGACTGTATCATGGTGCGCCGCACCAATACTCGACGTGCGGTTGCGGTCAATACGTACTTTCTTCTAGCCCCTCTACGCACACTCCGATATGGCCAAGGTTTTCATCGACGGCGAAGCCGGCACCACCGGCCTTCAGATTCGCGAGCGGCTGCAGACGATGCCGCAGATCGAGCTCGTGAGCATCGCGCCCGAGCTGCGCAAGGACGTGAACGCCAAGCGCGAACTCATGGCCGGCGTCGACCTCGTGGTGCTCTGCCTGCACGACGACGCAGCCCGCGAATCGGTCGCACTGATCGACCAGCTGCCGGCCAAGAAACCCAAGATCATCGACGCTTCCACCGCGCATCGCGTGGCGCCCGGCTGGGTGTTCGGCTTCCCTGAACTGGTCGAAGGCCACTGGCAGGCCGTGGCGAAGGCCGACCGCGTCGGCAACCCCGGCTGCTACGCGACCGGCGCCATCGCCATGGTGCGTCCGCTGGTCGATGCGGGCATCCTGCCGGTCGACTTCCCGCTGTCGCTGCCCTCGGTGAGCGGCTATTCGGGCGGCGGCCGGGCCATGATCGAGGAGTACGAGAGCGGCAAGGCGCCGCTGTTCGAGACCTACGCGCTGGGCCTGAAGCACAAGCACATCCCCGAAATCATGGCGTACACCGGCCTCACGCGCCGGCCAGTCTTCATTCCTTCGGTGGGCAATTTCAAGCAGGGCATGCTGGTTCAGTTGCCGCTGCACCTCGACCTGCTGCCCGGCAAGCCGAAGTCGGGCGACCTGCAAGCGGCGCTGGCCGCGCACTACGCGCGCAGCAACACGCCCGAGCAGTTCGTGAAGGTGCTGCCACCCACCGAGAGCGGCAAGCTCGACGCGTTGGCGCTCAACGACACCAACCAGCTCGAGATCCGCGTGTTCCCGAACGAAGACCACCGCCATGCCGTGGTGATCGCGCGCCTGGACAACCTCGGCAAGGGCGCCAGCGGCGCCGCGGTACAAAACCTGAAGCTGATGCTGGCGCTCTGAGCGCCACGCATCCCTCTTCTTCGGTTACCTGACGAGCCAGAGGCCCACGCCCAGCAGGACGGCGTGCGCGCCCAGCGCTATATAGAGCGGCTTGCGTGAAGGCGTCGACATCTCCTGCAGCGTCTCGTTGATGCCGCGCGTGAGCAGCGCGCGAAGCGCCGGGTCTTGCGCCGCGCCCTCCCCCTCCACCGGCTCCCCTTGCGCGGCGCGGCCTTGCTGCCACTCGGCCAGCATGTCGCTCAATGGCAGGCGGTTCAGCACGAAGGCCACCACCGATCGCACCGCCTTGCCCTCGCCCAGCACCGGCGCGAGTTGCTTGGTCAACGCATCGACCGACAGCCAGTCGGCCGTGCGTTGCAGCGCACCGTGCGTACGCGGCATCGCCTCGATGCGGCCCGCGACAGCGCCGGCCAGCCGCTGCGACACCGCCTCGCCACGCGCTGCGACCAGGTGCTGCATCGCCTTGGCGCGGCCCTGGTGCACGCCCAGCATCGTGTAGACGACCACGAACAGAAGCAGCAGCACCGCGACCAGCACCGGCGGCGAAGTGACGAGCGCCACGATGGCCCCGGCACCGCCGGCCCGCGCCGCTGTATTGCCCGGCCCGTTCAACTGGCTCAGGTAGAAAAAGAAGACACCGCCACCGAGCACCACGCCGAGCAGTCCGCCCTTGATGACCGATCCGGCGAAGGAAAGCCCGGCCTTGGCGCCGGTGCGGACGAGAGAGGGTTGGTTGACGGGTTCAGATGACACGGGAAGCTCCTCCGGTTTTTTTTCACGCCGCCTCGCACGAGGCCGGTCGCCGCAGATCATGCCATCGACATCCAACACCATAATCGCGCCCACATCACAACGAGGAGAGGGATCGCCATGGCAACAGTCAAATTTCAGAAACCGACCGGCGCATTTGTCGCCGCCTCCTGGGCCGCGCTGATCATCGGCGCCATCGTCTACCTGATCGGGCTCTGGAACGCCTCGATGCAGCTCAACGAGAAGGGCTACTACTTCACCATCCTCATGTACGGCCTCTTCTCCGCCGTGTCGCTGCAAAAGACCGTGCGCGACCGCATCGAGGGCATGACCGTGACCGGCATCTACTACGGCCTGTGCTGGATCTCGCTGCTGCTGTCGGTCGCCCTGCTTTCGGTCGGCCTCTTCAACGCCACGCTGGCGGCCAGCGAAAAAGGCTTCTACGCCATGGCCTTCCTGCTGAGCCTCTTCGGCGCGGTGGCGGTGCAGAAGAACGTGCGCGACATCGCGGCGCACAAGGGCGAGGCCCCGGCGTTCGACGACACGCCCGAGGCCAACTGAAGCCGCCGGCTCAGCCGGCTTCGAGCAACCGCTTCAGCGCCTGCAGGTCGCGCGCGATCCACGCGGCATCGCGCTCGAAGGCCGCGTCGTCCATGTGCGGCTGGCGCAGCAGCGTGAACTGCAGCTCGCAGGCATCCGGCGCCACGCCGATCACGCGAAACGGCAGGTAGACCTCGGGCACGCCTTCGGGCGCGACCCAGTGGTCGAGCACGCCGAAGTCGTTGGCGGGCGCGAAGCGCATGCGGGCATCGCCGCTCTCGGGCGTGCGCACGATCCAGTGGTCGCCCTGCGGCAGCAGCGCGCTCTTGGCGAGCCCGCTGGCCCAGTCGGGCAACCGCGTCGGGTCGGCGGCGACCCGGTAGGCGCGGCGCCATTCGCAAGCCACGCGCTGCACGATGACGCGCGACTGCGCGCCGCGATCTTCATTCGTCTGCTGATTCATCGAAATCGCTCCTGAGCACCTTGGACACGACGGCGCCCGAGAAACCGCGCGCCATCAGGAATCGCATCTGCTTCGCGCGCTCCTTCGCATCGGCCGGCGGCGCATCGAAACGGCGGCGCCACAGGGCCGTGGCGCGTTCGACCTCGGTGTCCTGCAGGCTGGCCACCGCCTCGGCGATGGCTTCGGGCGCAATGCCCTTGGCCTGCAGCTCCTGCCGCACCCGCAATGCGCCCGATCGGGCGGCCCGCTGGTTCAGCACCGAGGCCACCACGCGCGGCTCGCTGATGAAATCCTTGGCGACCAGTTCGTCGAGCGCCTTCGCCAGCGTGCCGGGCTCTTCTTCGTGCTTTGCCAGCTTGCGCTCCAGCTCCGCGCGCGAATGCTCGCGCTGGCTCAGGAGCCGCAGCGCGCGGCCTTTGAGAGAGGGGGCGCCGAAAGCCATCCGGGGTTCGCTCGCGCGGCCCGTGAAACTCGCGAAGGGCCGCCATCGAACTCTTACTCCGCCGCCGCCTTGTCGGCCTTGGGCGCCTTGGCAGGCTTCTCGGCCTTTTCCGGCTCCGACCCTGCATCGGCGGCCAGCAGCGGAATGCCCAGCGACTCGCGCACCTTGTTCTCGATCTCGCGCGACAGCTCGGGGTTCTCGCGCAGGAATTCGCGGGCGTTGTCACGGCCCTGGCCGATCTTCTCGCCGTTGTAGGCGTACCAGGCGCCCGACTTGTCGACGATCTTGGCGGTGACGCCCATGTCGATGACTTCGCCTTCGCGGCTGATGCCTTCGCCGAAGAGGATGTCGAACTCCGCCGTCTTGAACGGGGGCGAGACCTTGTTCTTCACCACCTTCACCTTGGTTTCGTTGCCGATGGCCTCGTCGCCCTTCTTGATGGTGCCGATGCGGCGGATGTCCAGGCGCACCGAGGCGTAGAACTTCAGCGCATTGCCGCCGGTGGTGGTTTCAGGCGAACCGAACATCACGCCGATCTTCATGCGGATCTGGTTGATGAAGATGACCATGCAGTTGGTCTTCTTGATCGTGGCGGTGAGCTTGCGCAGCGCCTGGCTCATCAGGCGAGCCTGCAGGCCGGGCAGCGAGTCGCCCATTTCGCCTTCGATTTCGGCCTTGGGCGTGAGCGCGGCGACCGAGTCGATGACGATCAGGTCCACGGCGCCCGAGCGCACCAGCGAGTCGACGATTTCGAGCGCCTGTTCACCGGTGTCGGGCTGGCTGATCAGCAGGTCGGACAGGTTCACGCCGAGCTTCTGGGCGTACTGCACGTCGAGCGCGTGTTCGGCGTCGACGAAAGCGCAGGTGCCGGCCTGCTTCTGCATGGCGGCGATGACCTGCAGCGTGAGCGTGGTCTTGCCCGACGATTCCGGGCCGTAGATCTCGATCACCCGGCCGCGCGGCAAGCCGCCGACGCCCAGGGCGATGTCCAGGCCGAGCGAGCCGGTGGAGACCACCTGGATGTCTTCCAGCGCCTCGCCTTCGCCCAGCCGCATGATCGTGCCCTTGCCGAACTGCTTTTCGATCTGGGCCAGCGCGGCTTGCAGGGCCTTGGCCTTTTCACTGTTGGCGACCGAGATGCTTGCGCCCTTGACGACTGCGTCCATGTGGAAATCTCCTTGAAAATCAACGGTTTGTGTCTGGTTTCCATCCATCTGCTTTTAACCACAGGCTGGATGCTTGAACAGTAGTGTAGAGGCTCATGGGTTTTCGTAAACCCATTTTTTGGTCAGTTTGCTTTACCATCTGGCGCCATGGCCGAAGCTGCTTTCCCGACCGATCCCGACGCCTGGCGACAGACCCACCTGGGCCGCCTGCTGGGCCATGCGATGCGCCGTTTCGACGAGCGCGTGCTGGAACTGATGGCGCACGACGTCGACGTGCCGCTCGCCCTTTCGAACCTCGCCGCGCGCGCCCAGGTGAGCGCCGCGCACATCCATATCACCCGGCATCTCGCGCGCGAGGGCTCGCGCCTCACCGAGCTGGCCGAGCGCGCCGGCATGACCAAGCAGGCGATGGGCGCGCTGGTGGATCAGTGCGAGGCCTGGGGTCTGGTCACGCGCGGCCCCGATCCGCTCGATGCGCGGGCGCGGCGCGTGCTCTTCACCGCCGACGGCCTCGCCTGGCTCGACGCCTTCCGCAGCGCGGTAACGCAGGCCGAGCGCGAGTTCCGCAGCAGCGTCGGCGACGAGATCGCCACCGTGGTAACCATCGGTCTCGAAGCCTATACGGCGGGCTAGACTCGGCCGAGAGACAAAGTGAATGGCGCCGGCATGGCGCCCGAACCGGCCGGAGGTGGCTCATGCGAATACTGATTGCCGAAGACGACCAGGTGCTCGCCGATGCCCTGCTGCGCAGCCTGCGCACCTCGGGTGCGGCGGTCGACCACGTGGCCAACGGCTCGCAGGCCGACACCGCGCTCATGACACACAGCGAGTTCGACCTGCTCATCCTCGACCTGGGCCTGCCCAGCCTGCACGGCATCGAGATCCTCAAGCGCCTGCGCGCCCGCGGCTCGCAACTGCCCGTGCTGGTGCTGACCGCCGCCGACAGCGTCGAGGAGCGCGTCAAGGGCCTGGACCACGGCGCCGACGACTACATGGCCAAGCCCTTCAGCCTGCAGGAACTCGAAGCGCGCGTGCGCGCCCTCACCCGCCGCGGCATGGGCGCCACCAGCAACGCGATCCGCCATGGCCCGCTGGTCTACGACCAGGCCGGCCGCGTGGCGACCATCGACGGCAAGATGATCGAGCTCTCGGCCCGCGAACTCGGCCTGCTCGAAGTGCTGCTGCAGCGCGCCGGCCGGCTGGTGAGCAAGGACCAGCTGGTCGACCGTCTGTGCGAATGGGGCGAAGAGGTGAGCCTCAACGCGATCGAGGTCTACATCCACCGTCTGCGCAAGAAGATCGAGAAGGGCCCGGTGCGCATCGCGACGGTTCGCGGACTGGGTTATTGCCTCGAAAAAATCCCGGGCTGACAAGCCCCCGATCCACGCCACACCTCGCTACGGCTGCTTGCGCAGACCCGCCGACAACGTCGCGCCGTCGCTGGTCCGAACCAGGAACATGATGTTGCGGAAGAAGCCATTGCTGTCGAAGAAGCCGGCAGGCGCAAGGCCGATCGCAGCGAACCCCTTGTAGGGGAAGTTGGGATTGGCGTTGAGCTTGCAGACGTCCTTGGCCTCGGCAGCGGCGTGGGCCGCGTTCAAGACGAGGCCGTACATGTTCTTGGCCGTGCCGGACTGAGCCTGTGTGATCGTGCCCGAGATACTGCAAGTGCCGATCTGCGAACCAGCCGTCTGGCCGGTAAATACGCCCTTGTCGTCTACCTCGATCGTGATGCTGATCCCGAAGCTCGTGTCCGTATTGGCCCACTTGCCGATCACGCTCTCCTGCGACACCGCCAGCGCGTTCTCCGCGGCATAGCCGAGGGGGCCGAAATCCGATGGCGCCCGCGAGCCGTAGGCATAGGTCCCCTTCATCGTCTTCTTCGGCACGAAAGTACCGGAGCCCGTGACCGGTGAGGCATCGATGAAGTAGTGCAGCGTGTCGGGGTTGAAGGTCCAATCAAGTCCCGTTACCTTGATCGACCCCCACAGCGTGCCGACGACGAACTTGGCGGCCACGCCGCCGTCAGCCCCGACGAAGCCGAGGTTGAGCAGCGAGCCGTAGATGCCTTCACTGTCGTTGCCCACCGCCGCGGTGGAACCGGGTTGGGGCGCGCTCAGCGACGGCAGTGGCTCACTGCCCGGCACGGGATCTCGGTTCGCTGCGGGCGCAGGTGCGGGGGCAGGCGACGGTGCGGGCGCCGGAGGGGTCGATGGCAGTAGCGGCAACAGCGGCATCCCTCCACCGCCACCGCCCCCACCACCACCGCACGCCGTAACACCAGCTCCCGCGGCCAGCACGACCGCAACGATCCAGAACGGCCGCGGGCAGCCGCCCAATGACTTGGTTTTCATGATTCACTCCCTGAGATTTTTCGAATTGCAGAAACTGCGCGCAGAGACTACAACCGGGCACCCGAGCAACAGGCGCAGCGCGGGTTGCGACAGCCGCACTAAGTCACACCCGCCAGCAATTTTTCGCCCCGCCAGGAACCTGTCCCTTGAAGCTTTTCCAGCGCGCCCAGCGCTCCCTCTTTGGCGAAATCCTCGACTGGATGCTCACGCCGCTGCTGCTGCTGGTGCCGGTGAGCATCGGCGTCACCTGGCTGGTGGCGCAGGGCATCGCCAACGCGCCCTTTGACCGCGCGCTCGAGCACAACGTGAAGGCCCTGGCCGAACTGGTGACGGTGAAGGAAGGGCACACGCAGTTCGTGCTCTCGCAATCGGCACGCGAGATCCTGCGGGCCGACGACACCGGCCACGTGTACTACCAACTGCTCGACGGCCACGACACGCTGCTCGGCGGCGAACGCGACCTTCCGATGCCGGGCCTCGACGAACCGCTGCCGCCCGGCCAAGTCTTCCTGCACAACAGCGCCCTGCACGGCAACGAGGTGCGCGTGGCCTCGCTGTGGATTCCCAGCGGCGTCGACGACGTGCCGCCCACGCTGCTGCAACTGGCCGAGACGCGCGAGAAGCAGTCGGTGCTCGCCCTCGAGATCATCAAGGGCGTGCTGCTGCCGCAGTTCGCGATCCTGCCGCTCGCGGTGCTCCTGATCTGGCTTGCGCTGGTGCGCGGCATCAAGCCGCTCTCGGTGGTCGAGGCGCGCATCCGCGAACGTCGGCCCGGCGACCTGAGTCCGCTCGACGAATCTTCGGTGCCGCTCGAAGTGGTGCCGCTGGTGTCGTCGGTCAACGAGCTCTTGAACAAGCTCAACGACTCCATCGACACGCAAAAGCGCTTTCTTGCCGATGCGGCGCACCAGCTCAAGACGCCGCTCGCGGGCCTGCGCATGCAGGCCGACCTCGCACAGCGCGAAGGCGCCAATGCCGATGAACTGAAGCAATCGCTCAAGCAGATCGGCCGCGCCAGCGTGCGCGCCACGCATACGGTGAACCAGCTGCTGTCGCTCGCGCGCGCCGAGGGCAACAGCGCCAACACGCACCGCCAGCCCTGCGACCTCGCACGGCTCACCATCGAAGTGGTTCGCGAGGCCGTGCCGCGTGCCATCGAGAAGCGCATCGACATCGGCTACGACGGCGCGGAGGCCGGCGCGCCCGGCGTGATGTTCGACGGCAACCCGACGCTCTTGAAAGAGCTGGTGCGCAACCTCGTGGACAACGCGCTCAACTACACGCCCTCCACGCCCGAGCACCCCGGCGTGATCACCGCGCGCGTGCTGGCCGATCCCTTCGGCCATGTGCTGCTGCTTCAGGTGGAAGACAACGGACCCGGCATCGCCGAGTCCGACCGCGAGCTGGTGTTCGAGCCCTTCTACCGCGTGCTCGGCAACGAGGCCGACGGCTCGGGGCTGGGCCTGCCGATCGTGCGGGAGATCGCGAACCAGCACAGCGCACAGGTGAAGCTGGAAGATGCGCATCCCGGCAAGCATCCGCCGGGTGCGCGCTTCACGGTGCGTTTCGAAGGGGAGCATCTGCAGTGAGCGCGTCCGCCAAGGAGAGCAAAGCCATCGAGGCGCTGCGCCGCCGTTTCGACACGATTCGCATCGACACCGACGTGTCGGACATGTTCGACTTCGGCGCCGACCTGCTGGCGCTTCAATCGGCCGAAGCGCTGGCTTTCCACTACGCGCTGTTGCACGACACCGGCATGGACAGCGAGTTGTACGACTGGCTTTGCCGCAAGTTCGGCGAACGCGGCGACGCAGCCGAAGACCATCTGCTCGCGTGTTTTGCAGAGGAGCACGACCCGGCGATGCAGGCGACAGTGCTTCAGATGCTCGGCACCTTCAAGTACCGCAAGGGCCGGCGACTGAAGGAAACAGCGGCACTGGCGCGCGCTGCACTTGCATCGCCCGAGGAAGACCTGCGCTGCAGGGGGCTGTGGGTGATCGGCTGGCTCGGCGGCACGGCCGACATAGCGAAGGTGGCACCCCTGCTCGCCAGCGACCCCATCGTTGCGAACCGCCAATGGGCCGCCAGTGCGCTGATGCAGATCGTGCTCAACCGTCGCAGCGCGGCGCCCAAGGCGCTCGAATGTCTGCGCACCGCCCTCGAGGCCGAGACCGATCCGGTGGCGCTTCGCGGCATCCTGGTCGCGGTGCAGGAAATTGCGGGCAAGAAGTTCGGCCTGAGTTCAAGTTCGCACGAGCCGCCATCCAAAGACAAGCTGCAGGCCGCGCTGACCAAGGCGCGCCGCATGTTCGCGCGCGCCGCCGCCTGATCCCCGTATCTCCAACTACGGCGCGGGCGCGCCCGCCTTCGCTTCCTTGCGCACCTGCACCCACTCGGGCTTGATCTGCCGAGACACCCGCTGCGGCTCGCGCTCGTTGAGGCTCGCCGGCGCGAGGCCGAAGCCCACCAGATCGCCGCGTGCCCACAAAAAGTAGCCGGCATTGGCCAGCAGCAGGACGATCAACGCCAGGCGCAGTTTCATTGGGATGATTTTCAGAACGCCATGCCGCGAGGGCGCACGCTCACTTCGTCGCTCGTGATGATCTGCAGGCCCGCGGCCGTGCGCACCTGCAGCTCGCCGCTCCAGGCCACGCCTTCGCAGACGCCTTCGGTGCCGTCGCTGAGCACCACCTCGCGGCCGCGCAGCACATCGCGTGCGGCAAAACGTTCGGCGAACTGCGCGAAGCCCTGCGCCTCGAAGGCGAGCACGTTGCGCACCAGCGGCTCGGCCACTTCGCGCAGCACCTCGGGCGCCGTCGCGTCGGGGCGCCATTGGTGCAGCCATGCGGGCGGCGTGCGCATGCCGTCGGCTTCGCGCGCGCCGATGTTGATGCCGATGCCGATCACCACGTAGCGCTGCGCACCGGGGCCGGCAGCATGCGGCAATGCGGTTTCGATGAGGATGCCGACCAGCTTGCTGTCGTTCACCCAGATGTCGTTGGGCCACTTGAGGCCGACCTTGTGTGCGCCCGTCGGATCGAGGCTTTCGGCCACGCTGACACCGGCGGCGAGCGAGAGGCCCGACCAGTCGGCCGGCGCAAGCGGCAGGCCCAGCGAGAACAGGAGCGAGCTCTGCGCCTGGCTCTGCGGTGCGCTTTGCCACGCGCGACCCAGGCGCCCACGGCCTGCGGTCTGGCGCTCCGCCACCAGCAGCACCGGCTCGACGCGACCGGCGCGCGCACGGCGCATGAGTTCGGTGCTGGTGGAATCGATCTCGGCCACGGCCTCGATCGCGAAGCCTGGCAACAGCGGCGCGACCGACGCGACGATCCTGTCTTCCTGCCAGGCGCCCGTGCTGCTGCTCATGTCAGTCCTTCTTGGACTTCTTCTTTTCGGTTTGCTTCTCAGCCTTTTTGTCGGCTTTCTTCTCGGCCTTCCTGGCCTCTTTTTTCTTCTCGGCCTTTTTCTTTTCGGCCTTCTTCTTGGCTTTCTTCTTCTTTTTCTTTTCTTCGTCCTCATCCTTGGGTGTCAGCAGCGTGCCGCGGCACTGCTCGGACCCGCACCAGCAAGGAAATTCGGACAGGAGCTTCGGCGTGTACGGCTCGTCGATGATCAGACCGTAGTCGTAGTTGAGCTCTTCTCCTGCAGCGATGTTGCGCAGCGCCTTGATATAAACGCGCCCATCGACTTCGTCGGCCTCGCAGTTCGGCTCGCACGAGTGGTTGATCCAGCGGGCGTCGTTGCCCTTGACGTTGCCGTCGATCACGCGACCGTCGTCGATGTGGAAGTAGAAGGTGTGATTCGGCTGGGCCGGGTCGTGCGGATGGCGGCGCAGCGCCTCTTTCCAGTTGATGACCTCGCCCTTGTATTCGATCAGCGTTTCGCCTTCGGCCAGGTCGTCCACCGCGAACACGCCGTTGCCATGGACATCCGAGCGCCGCATCTGAATGCGGCGGCCGGCGAGTTGTGGGGATTTGGAAGGCATCGCCGAAGTCTGTTAGTTTGAATATGCACACACATGCGCGTGTGCGCGTGCACACACGCGGGAAGCCGCAGAGTATAGAGAGCCCTTAGATGACAAAGACGTTGGTAATCGCAGAAAAGCCGTCGGTGGCACAGGACATCGTCCGTGCCCTCACGCCGGTGGCCGGCAAATTCGACAAACATGACGAGCATTTCGAGAACGACAGCTATGTCGTGACCAGCGCTGTCGGTCACCTGGTCGAGATCCAGGCGCCCGAGGAGTTCGACGTCAAGCGGGGCAAGTGGAGCTTTGCCAACCTGCCCGTGATCCCGCCGCACTTCGACCTGAAGCCCGTCGACAAGACAAAGACGCGCCTGAACGCGGTGGTCAAGCAGGCCAAGCGCAAGGACGTGACGCAGCTCATCAACGCCTGCGACGCGGGCCGCGAGGGCGAACTGATCTTCCGCCTCATCGAGCAGTACGCCGGCGGCAAGAGCCCGCTGGGCAAGCCGGTCAAGCGGCTGTGGCTGCAGTCGATGACACCGCAGGCGATTCGCGACGGCTTCGATGCGCTGCGCACCGAAAAGCAGATGCAGGGCCTGGCCGACGCGGCGCGCTCGCGCTCCGAGGCCGACTGGCTGGTGGGCATCAACGGCACGCGCGCCATGACCGCATTCAATTCGCGCGACGGCGGCTTCTTCCTCACGACCGTGGGCCGCGTGCAGACGCCGACGCTGTCGGTCGTCGTGGAGCGCGAAGAACAGATTCGCAAGTTCGTCTCGCGCGACTACTGGGAAATCCACGGCAGCTTCGCGGCCGAAGCCGGCCAGTACCCGGGCAAGTGGTTCAACCCTGATTGGAAGAAAGCGAACGCCCCGCTGCTGGCCAACGGTGAACCCGATGCCGAGCAGCGTGCCGACCGAGTCTGGAGCGAGCAGGAAGCCCGCGCCATCGCCGACGCTTCGCGCGGCAAACCCGCCACGGTCACCGAAGAGAGCAAGCCCACCACGCAGGCCTCGCCCGCGCTGTTCGACCTGACCTCGCTGCAGCGCGAGGCCAACGGCCGTTTCGGCTTCAGCGCCAAGACCACGCTCGCACTGGCCCAGAGCCTGTACGAACGCCACAAGGCGCTGACCTATCCGCGTACCGATTCGCGCGCGCTGCCGGAAGACTATCTGCCGGTGGTCAAGGACACCATGGAGATGCTCGCCAACAGCGGCATGAAACACCTGGCGCCGTTCGCCAAGCAGGCGGTCGACGGCAACTACGTCAAGCCCAACAAGCGCATCTTCGACAACGCCAAGGTGTCGGATCACTTCGCCATCATCCCGACGCTGCAGGCCCCGAGCGGCCTGAGCGAAGCCGAGCAGAAGCTGTACGACTTCGTGGTGCGCCGCTTTCTCTCGGTGTTCTTCCCGAGCGCCGAGCACCAGGTGACCACGCGCATCAGCACGGTGGAGCAGGGCGGCAAGAAGTACCCGTTCCGCACCGACGGCAAGGTGCTGGTGAAGCCGGGCTGGCTCGCCATCTACGGCAAGGAAGCGCAGGACGACGAGAAGGAAGACGACAAGGACGGCAAGCGCCTCGTGCCGGTGAAGCCGGGCGAGATCGTGCAGAACGAGTCGGCCGACCTCAAGGGCCTGAAGACGCGCCCGCCCGCACGCTATTCGGAAGCCACGCTGCTGGGCGCCATGGAAGGCGCCGGCAAGACCATCGACGACGACGAGCTGCGCGAGGCCATGCAGGAGAAGGGCCTGGGCACGCCAGCCACCCGCGCGGCCACCATCGAAGGGCTGATCGCCGAGAAGTACATGCTGCGCGAAGGCCGCGAACTCATCCCGACCGCGAAGGCCTTCCAGCTCATGACGCTGCTGCGCGGCCTGGGCGTGGAAGAACTCTCCAAGGCCGAGCTCACCGGCGAGTGGGAATACAAGCTCGCGCAGATGGAGAAGGGCGCCTTGAGCCGCGACGCCTTCATGCGCGAGATCGCCCAGATGACGGAGCACATCGTCAAGAAGGCCAAGGAGTACGACCGCGACACCGTGCCGGGCGACTACGCCACGCTCGCGACGCCGTGCCCCAACTGCGGCGGCATCGTGCGCGAAAACTACCGCCGCTACGGCTGCGTGGGCAAGAGCGGCACGGGCGAGGACGCCTGCGGCTTCTCGTTCGGCAAATCGCCGGCCGGGCGCACCTTCGAGGTGGCGGAGGCCGAGGCGCTCCTGCGCGACAAGCACATCGGCCCGCTGGAGGGCTTCCGCTCCAAGGCCGGCTGGCCCTTCACCGCCGAGATCATCCTCAAGTACGACGAGGAAGAATCGAAGAACTGGAAGCTGGAGTTCGACTTCGGCGACGACAAGAACGGCGACACCGGCGAGATCGTCGACTTCAGCGAGCAGGACACCGTGGGCCCGTGCCCGGTGTGCGGCGCGCCGGTGTTCGAGCACGGCAGCAACTACGTCTGCGAGAAGTCGGTGCCGACCAACGCGCAGCCGACGCCCAGCTGCACCTTCAAGACCGGCAAGATCATCCTGCAGCAGCCGGTGGAGCGCGCGCAGATGGAAAAGCTGCTCGCCACCGGCAAGACCGACCTGCTCGACAAGTTCGTGAGCATGCGCACCCGCCGCGCCTTCAAGGCCTTCCTCACGTGGAACGCCGAAGAAGGCAAGGTCACCTTCGAATTCGCGCCGCGCGAAGGCGGCAGCAAATTCCCGCCGCGCAAGACCTTCGGCAAGCCGGCGGCCAAGACCGCGGCTGCGAAGAAGGTGGCGGCGAAGAAGACGCCCGCTGCCAAGAAAGCGCCAGCGGCGAAGAAGGCCGCCGCGCCGCGCAAGCCGGGCGCGGGCCTCAAGCCCAGCGACTCGCTGGCCGCGGTGATCGGCACCGAACCGGTGGCGCGCACCGAGGTCATCAAGAAACTGTGGGACTACATCAAGGCCAACGGCCTGCAGGACGCGACCAACAAGCGCGCGATCAATGCCGATGCCAAGTTGAAGCCCGTGTTCGGCAAGGACCAGGTGACGATGTTCGAACTCGCGGGCATCGTGGGCAAGCACCTCTCGGCGCCCGACGCGGCCTGACGACACATGCGGCGGCGCGGCCTTCGCCCAAGCTGCCGCGTGGCCTGACAGGCCCATCAAGCTGGTCGTGCCTTTCCCGCCAGGGCAGGCCACCGAGATCGGCCTCTGGGGCGCGGCCGTCAAGCATCGGGCGCCAAGCCCGAATAACGGGGCGGACAAGCGCCCGGTGGCGGGTGGGTTGTTACAAGGCCGGTCGGGACGCGCGCCTATAGTGGTCCGCAGTCCCACCCATTCCTGGAGTTTTCCGTGAAGTCATTCATTGCAGCTGTGTTCGCCCTCGCGATGGGCGCCTTGGTGGCGGGCTGCGCCGGCACCGGTTCTGCGGGGCCGGCCAGCGGCGCCTCGAGTACCTCGTCCAGCAGCGGCGTCACGGTGTTCGGCACCATCGACGCCAGCGTCAGCGGCAGTTCGAACCGCTCCGACCGCCGCTGATCCTTCTTCTTCAGCGCCGCAGCAACGCCTGCCGCAGCACCCGCGCCGCGCGGTCGCGGATCTTGCCGGAGCCCGAACGCGGCGGCGTCTTCGGCGCGACCTTGGCGGTCGCGCAGGCCCAGAGGAAGTCATGCAGGATCGGCGTGTCGTCGACCGTCTCGGTGCTGCCGTACTTGTGGAATTCGGGGTGCCACTGGGTCGCGGCGATGTAGCTGCGGCCCTTGTCCGGCCGGCGGCGGATCGCCTCGGGCACCCGGTCGGGCAGGCTCCAGGCCTCGATCTCGAAACCCGGCGCGAGCCCCTTGATGCCCTGGTGGTGGATGCTGTTGACGCGCGCCATTTCCACCTGCGGATAGAGCTTCGAAAGACGCGTGCCCTGCACGATCTCGATCTGGTGGAAGTTCTGGTCGTAGGTCACCGGATCGCGGTGACGCAGGCCCCCTTCGTGCTGCGCCTCGATGTCCTGGTAGAGCGTGCCGCCGAAGGCCACGTTGATGAGCTGCAGCCCGCGGCACACGCCGAAGATGGGCTTGCCGGCCTGCTCGAAGGCTTCGACCAATGCCAGGTCGTAGAGGTCGCGGATCTGGTCGCCGATCCACGCGTCCTTGAGCGGCACCTCGCCGTAGCTGCCGGGCCAGACGTCGGCGCCGCCGTGCATCACCACGCCATCGAGCCACTCGGCGTAGTGCGAGAGCTTGGTGTCGCCGCGGGCGGTTTCGCCGGTGGGGCAGGGCACCATCACCACCATCGCGCCGGCCGACATGAGCCAGTGCGCGATCGATTGCTCGACGTATTGCAGCGTCTTGTTGGTGAAGAGCGAGCGGGCCGGGTCGGCGTGCGAGAAGCAGGCGGACAGGCCGATCTTGAGCCGGGCGGAAACGGGTTGCGTCATCGCGGGACTGTCAGCGCGAACTGATCGGGAGGTGCGAAAAGGAAAGTCCATTGTGGCTCGTTGGCCTCTCACACGGGGTCGGACGACACGCCAAACTATGCTCAAGCAAATGTGGCTTTGCCACTTTGCTTGATCCCCCTTGGGGGGCGGGCTGGGCATAGCCCAGCCCTGGGGGTTATTCAACGCCGCCACGACACATAAGGACGACAAGCCATGAAAACCATCAAGGGCCCCGCCATATTCCTGGCCCAGTTCGCGGGAGACACCGCCCCCTTCAACACGCTCGACGGCATCGCCGGATGGGCCGCGGGCCTGGGCTACAAGGGCGTGCAGATTCCAAGCTGGGACGCGCGCCTGTTCGACCTCCAGAAGGCCGCCGAGAGCAAGACCTACTGCGATGAAGTGAAGGGCACGCTTGCGAAACACGGGCTCGAGATCACCGAGCTCTCCACGCACCTGCAGGGCCAGCTGGTCGCGGTGCACCCGGCCTACCACGCGGGCTTCGACGGCTTCGCGGCGCCCGAGGTGCGCGGCGATCCGGTCAGGCGCCAGCAGTGGGCCGTGCAGCAGCTGCACTTTGCGGCGAAGGCGTCGGCCAACCTCGGGCTCACGGCGCACGCGACCTTCTCGGGCGCGCTGGCATGGCCGTACCTCTATTCGTGGCCGCCGCGCCCGCCGGGGCTCATCGAGGAAGCCTTCGACGAACTCGCGCGCCGCTGGCGACCGATCCTCGATGCCTTCGACGCCGCGGGTGTGGACGTGGGCTACGAAATCCACCCCGGCGAAGACCTGCACGACGGCGTGAGCTACGAGATGTTCTTGGAGCGCGTCGGCAACCATCCGCGCGCCTGCCTGCTGTACGACCCGAGCCACTTCATGCTGCAGCAGCTCGATTACCTCGCGTACATCGACCACTACCACGAGCGCATCAAGATCTTTCACGTGAAGGACGCCGAGTTCAATCCGACCGGCAAGCAGGGCGTGTACGGCGGCTTCCAGAGCTGGATCAACCGGGCCGGGCGCTTCCGCTCGCTGGGCGACGGGCAAGTGAACTTCAAGGCGATCTTCTCGAAGATGGCGCAGTACGACTTCCCGGGCTGGGCGGTGCTCGAATGGGAGTGCTGCATCAAGCACCCGGAAGACGGGGCGCGCGAGGGCGCGACATTCATTGCCGATCACATCATCCGCGTGGCCGACCGGGCCTTCGACGACTTCGCGGCGGGCGGCGTGGACGTGGCGTCGAACCGGAAGATGCTCGGACTGGGTTGAATTTCGATCAGCGGTGCAGCGGACACCCGTTGCGTTCGCTGCGGTAGTTCGACGAAGCGGCGTAGGCCGGCTTGCGTGCACGCATCACGTTGCCGAGTGGGCGGTGCGCGGCCAATGCGTGCCAGGGGTTGAAGGACATGCCGTCGTCTATCTCGCGTGACAGCGCGTCGCTCCAGCCGGCCTGCGGGGTGGTGGTGATGCGGGCCACGGGCAAGAAGGGGCTCAGGTCCTGCGGCCATTCGACCGAGGCGTCTTCGACTGGCATGCGCTCCAAATCGACGCACAGCTGCACGCGCAGCTCCCATTCGGCGGGCTCCTGCCGCACGACGTCCATGACCGCCTCGCGCGTGCCGTCCGGCTTGCCGTCGAGGTCGATGGGTTGGCCCTCGAGCGCGACGAGATTGGACGAGACCGGCACCAGCTGCAGCTTCGCGATGTAGTTGCCGTAGCGCAGCGGCACCTGCGTGAAGAAGGTGGCGCCCAGCGGATGCACCTCCGGGTGGCCGCCCATCGCGATCAGCGTTCCGCTCTGGCCGCCGACCGCCTCGACGGCCTTCTCCACGCCCTGCAGCACGCTCGAGAGCACGCGCTTGGCGTTGGGTGCCTTGTCGGTGGTGCCGGCGAGCAGCTTCAGGCTCTTGAGGAAACCCTTGGCGTCGGGCGCGGGAAACACGGGTCCATCGACGAACAGGAAATCCTGCGTGGTGTAGGCCTCCGAGCCTTCCACGCGCTCGCCTTCGACATCCATCACCTTGAGCGCCATGCCGCGCGGCAGCGAGACGCGGTCGTCCAGCATTTCGGCGGGCGGCGTGGAGAGGCGCATCACGACCGCATGGCGGCCCGGCGCGGCGAAGAGCCCCTGCGCGAGCGGCTCGGGCAGGCCGCCCTGCACGCGCAGTTCTCCGTGCAGCAGACCGTGGCTCTTGGCGTGCACGCTGCGCGCCGCATGGCCGGTGTGATCGGCCATGGTGCGGGACATGCCGAGCAGCGTGGCGACGAGTTCGGATTGGGTCTGGAGTTCGTCGTCGGCCACCGTCTCCACGGACGGTTCGAAGCGCACGGGCGCGGTAGTGGAAAGCGTGGCGGTGTTCATCGGCGGTCTTTCTTTTGCGTGGGACTTGCGCCCACGATCCAGCGCACCCGCAAGGCGCCGTGTAGGAGCGCAGCGCCAATGCGTGCGCGCGAAGGGGGCCGCTCAGAGCAGCGGGGCGAGGCGGCGGATCGCGCCGTCGATCTGCGATTCGTCGATGAGGCCGTAGCCGAAGGCGAGGCCGTTGGGTACATCGGGCGCCTGCGGGTCGAGGGCAAAGCGCGAGAGCGGCGGCAGCGTGATGCCTGCCGCGGCGGCGCGTTCGACCACGGCGTGGTCGCGGGTGTCGGTGCGCAGCCAGGCCGACAGGTGCAGGCCCGCATCGGACGGGATCACCTCGAGCCGTCCCGCTGTGTGCTTCGCCAACGCCTCGAGCAGCGCGGTGCGCCGCGCGCCGTAGACCTTGCGCATCTTGCGGATGTGGCGCGCGAGGTGCCCTTCGGCAATGAAGGCGGCCAGCGCCTCTTGGCCGAGCACCGGCCCATGCCAGTCGGCCAGCTCGCGCGCCCGCACCAGCGCCGCGCGTGCCCACGGCGGCGCGACCACGAAGCCCAGGCGCAGCGCGGGGAACAGGCTCTTGGAGAAAGTGCCGACGTAGCAGACCGACTCGGCGCGGTCGAGCGTCTGCAGCGCGTCGAGCGGGCGGCCGGCGAAGCGGAATTCGCTGTCGTAGTCGTCCTCGATGACGACCGCGTTGCGCGCCCGGGCAAAGGCCAGCAGCGCCGCGCGGCGCTGCGGCGACATCGCGACGCCGGTCGGGAACTGGTGCGAGGGCGTCACGCAGATCACGCGCGCCTCGGGTGGCAGCCGATCGACGCACAGGCCTTCGATGTCGGTCGGCACGGTGACCACCTTCGCGCCCGCTGCCGTCATGGCCTCGCGCAGCGACGGATAGAAAAGCTGCTCCACCGCGACCACGGTGCGCCCCGGCACGACGAGGATGCGCGCGAGCAATCCGAACGCCTGCTGTGCACCGGCGGTGACCACGATGTCGTCGGCCGTGCAGCCGACCGCGCGGGTGAACGACACGTGCTTGGCGATGGCCTCGCGCAGCGCCGCCTGGCCCTGCGGCTCGGCGTAGTCGGCGGGCTCACGCGCGATGCGGCGCAGCGCGCGGTCGGAGAGGCGGCGCCAGATATCGAACGGGAAAGCGCTGGTGTCGGGCAAGCCGACGCGGAAGTCGTCGCGCGCGCGTTGCGGCTGCAGCGTGGGCGCGAGATCGGCGCCCGGCACGTTCAGCGGCACCAGGCGCGGATCGCGTCGCACGGATGCGCTCCTGGAAATGCGACCGCGGCGCGACTGCGGCAGCGTGTCGGCCACATAGGTGCCTGCGCCGGGGCGCGCGAGCAGGTAGCCCTCGCTCAGCAGCAGGTCGTACGCCGCGAGCATGGTGTTGCGCGACACGCCCAGCCGCTCCGCGAGGGCTCGTGTGGCGGGCAAGCGCGCGCCGGGCTGCAGCCGGCCATCGAGGATGGCGTCGCGCAGCTGCCGGTGCACCTCGCGCAGCAGGTCGCGCGAGCCGGTGCCCGGCAGGCGGATGGCGAGTTCGAAAAGTGGCTCCATGAAGTTCGTGGATTGTGGTTCTTTTGAAGAGCCAATCGCAAGCCTATTCTGAAGTCCTCAGAACGCTCACCGGAGTCTCGCCATGAACACCGAACCCGTCGCAAACCCACAAGCGCAACCCGCCGAACGCCTGCCTGAACGCCTCCCTTTGGGCTTGGCGTGGCTCGCGCTCGGCGCCTTCGCCATCGGCACCGAAAGCTTCATGGTCGCGGGCCTGCTGCCGGTGCTGGCGGCCGACCTGCAGGTGAGCGCCACGCGCGCCGGGCAGCTGGTGCTGCTGTTCGCGCTGAGCTACGCGATCGGCTCGCCGCTGATGGCCGCGCTGTTCGCGCGCTTCGGCCGGCGCCCGTTGCTGATTGCCAGCCTTGCGGCGTTTTCGGGCCTCACGCTGGCGGCGTCGATGGCGCACGGCTTCGCGCAACTGGCGCTGGCGCGGGTCGCGCTGGGGTTGGTGGCCGGCGTGTTCCTGCCGACCGCGAGCGCGGTGGCGGCATCGATGGTGTCGCCCGCGCTGCGCGGCCGGGCGCTCGCCATCGTGTCGGGCGGCGGCACGGTGGCGGTCGCGCTCGGCGTGCCGCTGGGCGCGTGGATCGCCGGTTGGGGCGGCTGGCGCACGGCCTACCTGCTGATCGCCGCGGTGGCGGCACTGGCCACCTGGGGCCTGGCCGCCGGTTTGCCGCGCGGACTGGCGTCGGCACCGGCCGTAGCCGCGCGCACGCCGTCGTTCTCGGTGGCACGCGAACCCGGCGTGCTGCCGGCGCTGCTGACCACCATGCTGTGGGCGACAGGCGGCTTCAGCTTCTATACGTACATCGCGCCGTTCTTGTCCGGCACGCTGGATTTCGGCGTCGAGGGCGTGAGCGGCGTGTTCTTCGCGATCGGCATTGCGGCAGCCATCGGCACGGCGGCGGGAGGCTGGGCGACCGATCGCTTCGGCGCTGATCGCATGGCGCAGGGCTTCGCGCTGATGCTGGTGGTGATCCTGGGCGGCCTGTCGTTCTCCGCGCAGATGCTGCCGCGCGAACTGGCGCTGCCGCTGATCGTGGGACTGTCGGCGCTCTGGGGCTTTGCGGGCTGGGGCTTCGGCCCGGCGCAGGCGGTGCGGCTGATCCGTCTCGCACCGGAGCGCGCGCCGATGACGCTGTCGCTCAATGCCTCGGCGGTCTACCTTGGCATCGCGGTCGGATCGGGGCTGGGCGGCGTGGTGATCGAGTGGGTCGGCGTGGGTGCCGTGGGCTGGGCGGGCGCAGTCTGCCAACTCGCGGGGTTGGGCTTGATGTTGCGCGCCACCCACAAGTCGCGGACTGCGCTTTCCTCACCGACATCGCCGCTGGCCGCCTGATTGCGACGAGTTTCGCTATATTTTCAATAGCAAACTTCGCAAGAGCGACCGTCCTTCTCGGGGCCATTGAGGCCCCGCTTGCTTTGAAGGTGAGCAACTGTCATGCCCGTCAAGCTATAATGGCGGGTTCGTTTCGATACCACGACGAAGCACTTCGTCATATTGCCGGCTGACCTGCACTGTCCCTTGGATTCTTCAGGCCCCCACACTTTCAGCCGGCTCCCCAGTGTGTTGGAGCGCCAGACCGGGCGCCCATGATTGCCACCACTGCCTTCGTTCTTGTTGAAGCGAATAGCGCGTCCGCCGCGCCATTCCGGCCGGCCCACGCCCGTTTTCAATTATTTTTCAGGCACTTCGCGTTCAACATTCGCGCGCTGTGCCAAGGCTTCATGGACATCATTCAACACAGTATCGCGGTGGGCAAGTACCTTGTTTCTCCGCTCATTCGACACCAGGACGACGGCAACTACGCCGCCTCCGTCTCGATCCGCTCCGGCCACGGCAGCGGCATGCACGACCGCGTGATGCGTTTCACGCCGCGTTTTGCAAGCCACGCCGCCGCCGTCGGCTATGCCATCGACCAAGGCCTGGGCTGGGTGCGCGAGCGCAACGCGCCGCTCGCCTTGCCGTGCGCAGGCTGAAACAATCACGCCCATCTTCATATCCAACACACATCGAACGAGATTCAGAGGTAACCAAGCATGCCCAAGGAAGAACTGATCGAAATGAACGGCGCAGTGACCGAAGTCCTGCCCGACTCGCGCTACCGCGTCACGCTGGACAACGGCCATCAGCTGATCGCCTACAGCGGCGGCAAGATGCGCAAGCACCACATCCGCATCCTGGCGGGTGACAAGGTGTCGCTCGAGCTCTCGCCCTACGACCTGACCAAGGGTCGCATCACCTTCCGCCACCTGGAACGTCGCGGCCCGCCGCCGACCTCCGGCGGCAACAACTCTCCCCGCCGCTGATCCGCGACGGACAAGAGGCCTTGCGGCACCCCGCGAAGGGTGCCGGCAAGGCCTTTGTTTTTCCCGGGTCCCGGCTGCTGAAACGATGACTACGACCAATCCCACAGCCGACGGCTCCCAAGCCCAGGTTTCGACCGAAAACGGCTTTGCCACCCTGGCGCTCTCGCCCCAGATGCTGGCCAACCTCACCCAGCTCGGCTACACGCAGATGACGGCCATCCAGGCCGCCGCCCTGCCGCCGGCGCTGTTGGGCAAGGACCTGATCGCCCAGGCCAAGACCGGCAGCGGCAAGACCGCCGCCTTTGCCCTCGCGCTGCTCGCCAATCTCAACGCACGCCGCTTCGCCATCCAGGCGATGGTGCTGTGCCCGACGCGCGAGCTGGCCGACCAGGTCACGACCGAAATCCGGCGCCTGGCGCGCGCGGAAGAAAACATCAAGGTGGTCACGCTCTGCGGCGGCGTCGCGCTGCGCGGACAGATCGCCAGCCTGGAGCACGGCGCGCACATCGTCGTGGGCACGCCGGGCCGGATCATGGACCACCTGGAGCGCGGCAACCTCGACCTCTCGGCGCTCAACACGCTGGTGCTCGACGAAGCCGACCGCATGCTGGACATGGGCTTCTTCGAAGACATCGTGAAGGTCGCGCGCCAGTGCCCGAAGGAACGCCAGACGCTGCTGTTCTCGGCCACGTACCCTGAAGGCATCGCCAAGCTCGCGCAGCAGTTCATGAAGAGCCCGCAGCAGATCACGGTGCAGGCACAGCATGAAGGCAGCAAGATCCGCCAGCGCTGGTACCAGGTGAAGGACAGCGAGCGGCTGCACACCGTGAGCCTGCTGCTCGACCATTTCCGCCCCGTCAGCACACTGGCCTTCTGCAACACCAAGCAGCAGTGCCGCGACCTCGTCGAAGTGCTGCAGGCGCAGGGCTTCAGCGCGCTGGCGCTCTTCGGCGAGCTCGAACAGCGCGAGCGCGACCAGGTGCTGGTGCAGTTCGCCAACCGCAGTTGCTCCGTGCTCGTGGCCACCGACGTGGCGGCGCGCGGCCTGGACATCTCGCACCTCGAAGCGGTGATCAACGTCGACGTGACGCCTGATTCGGAAATCCACATCCACCGCGTCGGCCGCACCGGTCGCGTGGGCCAGTCGGGCGATGCCGAAGGGCTCGCGCTGAACCTGGCCAGCATGAACGAGATGGGCAGCGTCGGAAAGATCGAGCAACTGCAGGGCCGCGAGTCCGAATGGCACGAACTGGCCGAGCTCACGCCCGGCAAGGGCGCGCCGCTGCAACCACCGATGGCCACGCTGCAGATCGTCGGCGGGCGCAAGGAAAAGATCCGCGCCGGCGACGTGCTGGGTGCGCTCACCGGCGACTGCGGCTACACGAAGGACCAGGTCGGCAAGATCAACGTCAACGAGTTCTCGACGTATGTGGCGGTGGACCGCGCCATCGCCGCGGAAGCGGCGCACAAGCTCGGCAGCGGCCGGGTCAAGGGCAAGTCGGTCAAGGTGCGCCTGCTGACGCTGCAGGACCAGTAACCGCCGCCGGCTGCGGCGTGGCGAGCGCCGCAGCATCGCCATGCGCCGAGGTCGGCGCCACCGGTGCATCGAGCACCGGTGCAAGTGCAAGTGCAGGTGCCTTCATCGACGGTTCCTGCCGCGCCAGTTTCGCGGCCAGCCGGAACGCCACCACCACCGCCAGCAATCCGAAGATCGACGAGCCCACGGCCTGCCCGATCAGCACACCGGCCGCACCGTGGTGCGAGCCCCACCAGGCGAACGGTATCGTGCCCAGCGTGGCGCGCCCCCAGTTGAAAAAAGTCGACAGCAGCGGATGCCCGAGGTTGTTGAACGACGCGTTCGCCACGAACAGCCCGCCTGAAAAGAAGAAGCTGGCCGCGAGCCAGGTGCAGAACAGCGCGATCAGCTCGGCGGCCTGTCCTTCGGCCGAGAACGCGCGGATCAGCACGCCCTGTCCCAACGCCAGCACGAGCCAGGCGACGGCGACCGAGGCCACCATGAAGAGCAAGCTGTCGCGCAATCCTTCCTGCACGCGGCGGTACTGGCCGGCGCCGAGGTTCTGCGCGAGGATCGGCCCGACCGCGCCGCTCAGCGCGTAGACGAGCCCGAACGCCACGGGGCTCAAGCGGTCGATGGTCGCCGCGCCCGCCACCGCCGATGGGCCGAACTGCGCGATCGCATGCGTGACGAAGGCGGCACCCACGGGCGTAGCAAGGTTCGTCAGCACTGCCGGCCCTGCGACGCTCGCGAGGGCACGCGCGTCGCCGGCCAGCCGCGGCGCTTCGAAGCGCCCTAGCATCCGGTGCTTCACCATCACGCCGTGCAACCCGATGCCCGCGAGCACCATGCGTGAGACGACCGCGCTGATGGCAGCGCCGTCGAGCCCCAGGCCGAAACCGAAGATCAAGATCGGATCGAGCACCGCCGTCACGAAGGCCGCCGCGAGCGTGACCGTCATCGAGCGGCGCGCATCGCCGATGGAGCGCAAGAGCGCCGAGCACGCCATGCCCAGGCCCAACAGCGGCAGCGTGTGCACCGTCACCGCGAGGTAGCGCTGCGCGAGCCGCGCCGTCTCGCCCCCGGCGCCGAGCACGTGCAGGGCAGGGTGCAGGAAGAAGGCCGTGCCGCTGCCCACCACCACCGACGCGGCCGTCATCAACACGAGGCTCGAGGTGGCGATGCGACGCGCATCCACCGCGCGGCCGGCGCCCACGGTGCGCGACACCACGGCCGCGATGCCGATGGTGAGGCCGATGCACAGCGACGCATGAAAGAACCCCACCACGCCTGCGAAACCGACCGCCGCCGCCGTCTCTTTCTCCCCGAGCAGCGAGATGTAGAAGAGGTTGATCAGGTCGACCGCGAACACCGCGATCAGCCCGATGGCACCGGTGCCGGCCATCACGCAAACATGGCGCAAGAGCGACCCCGAAACGAAGCGCGGACGCTCGACGGCACCCGTCGTTTCGGTTATTGGCATATGAAATCCTCGATGTGGCCTAATTGCGGGTTCGAACATTACTTTTACCCGAGCTTTTCATGCCCAAGACATTCCGTACCGAAGCCGAACGCGTTGCCACCCCGAAGCCGACGCCGCTGCCCGGCTACACGCTGCCCAAGACCGGTGGCGGCCAGAAGGTCAGCCTGGAACGTGGCACCGCAACGCGCAGCAAGAAGAACCCCGGCAAGCGCGCCAAGAAGGGCGGCTGATCCAGCACCTCTGGCTCCCCGGGAGCCACGACGAACGCGCCCTCGGGCGCGTTTTGTCGTTGGGCCAGCTATAAACAACGCCGCGATGTCCGACGACAACCAGATCTTCATCCCGCCCTCGTTCTTCGCGGTCTACAGCGATGCGCGCCAGCGTTTGAGCGAGCCGATCGGTGTGGTGCGCGAGCGCTACGAGATCTGCGAAGACTTGGCCAACCACCTCGTAGGCCATGCGCAGATCCAGCATCACACCGAGGTGCCGGTCGAGGCCGAGATCCTGCGGCGCATCCACGCGGGGCTCGCGACGCCGGAATCCGGCGTGTCGCCCGCCGAGGCCGAGTGGATCGTGCAGCGGCTGGCCGAGCTCCTGGGCTGGCAAGGCCCCGAGCCGGCGGCCGCAGGTGACTGAGCCGCGGACGCCATCTGGCGGCCGATGCGCCGGCAAGGCGCCTCGGGCCTGGACACCAGGTCGACTCACCAGGAAGTCCGGGTCATGACCACCAGCCGAACCACCGACGTTCTCCTTACTGCCGCCGCGCCCGCCATCTGGGGCAGCACCTACATCGTCACCACGGAACTCCTGCCACCGAACTACCCGCTGACGGTCGCGCTGCTGCGCGCGTTGCCCGCGGGATTGCTGCTGCTGCTGATCGTCCGTCAACTGCCCGAGCGCGCGTGGTGGGGCCGCATCTTCGTGCTCGGCGCGCTGAACTTCTCGATCCTCTGGGCGATGCTGTTCGTCGCGGCCTACCGGCTGCCGGGCGGCGTTGCGGCGACGATCACTTCGGTGCAACCGCTCTTCGTTGTGTTCCTTGCAAGCGTGCTCCTCGGCTCGCCGATACGCGCGCTGTCGATCGCGGCGGCGGTGGTCGGCATCGGCGGCGTCGCGCTGCTGGTGCTCACGCCGAATGCAGCGCTCGATGCGCTCGGCATTGCCGCGGCGGTGGCAGGCGCGGTGTCGATGGCCTTCGGCACGGTGCTCGCCCGCCGCTGGCAGCCGCCGGTTTCAGCGCTGGTCTTCACCGCATGGCAGCTCACCGCGGGCGGGCTCCTGCTGCTGCCGTTCGCACTGCTGCTGGAGCCGCCGCTGCCCGCGCTTACCGCGCAAAACTGGATCGGCTTCGCATGGCTTGGCCTCGTGGGCGCCGCGCTCACCTACATCGTGTGGTTCCGCGGCGTGGCGCGGCTGGAGCCTTCGGCGGTAGCGCCGCTGGCCTTCCTGAGCCCGGTGACGGCGGTGATCCTGGGCTGGGCGCTGCTGGATCAGCGCCTCTCGGTGCCGCAGATCGCGGGCATCGGCATCGTGATCGCGAGCATCTGGATGAGCCAGCATGCACAGCGCGGCGCGCGGCCGACGGTGCTCGCGAAACCCGCGGCGCGCTAGCCGATCAAGCGACAGCCTGCACCGCTGTCGCCCGCTTCAGCAGGTGCAGGTAGCCAGGCTGCACTTCCATCCGATCGGTGATGCCCCGCCGCAGCAGCAGGCGGTGCGCCTTCGGCAGCGCCCAGCAGGGCAGGTTGGTGAACATGTGGTGTTCGCAGTGGTAGTTGACCCAGTAGGGCGCGATGAAGATGCGCTCGACCAGGTTCGCATGCGTGGTGCGCGCCTGGCGCAGCGGGTCGGCCTCGTTCTGCGCCACCAGCGCGTGCTCGGCGATGTTGCGCACGCGGCTCACGAGCGGCAGCCAGGTCGCCATCGGCAGCAGCCACATCAGCACCCAGGCCCACCAGTAGCCAGCCAATGCGAAGGCCAGCAGACCGAGACCGTTGCCGATGAGAAAGCGCCGGTCCTTCGCGATCTCGCGGCCGAACACCTTCAGCGCCGATTCGCCGGGCGCACGATTGCGGATGCCCTCCGCAATGTGGCCGAAGCGCTGCTTGTAGAAGGTCTGCCCGCTCAGGTCGCGCACGACCTTGCGCCACATCGATTCGCGCGTGATCGGGAAGGGCGCCGACAGCACGAGGTCCGGGTCTTCGGTCTGCTGCACGAAGCGGTGGTGCTGCAGGTGATAGGGCCGGTAGTCGCGCAGCGTCGACGAGCACAGCCAGTGGCCGACCCAGTCGTTGACCTTGCGGCTGCGGTGCAGGCCCGCATGCGCCGCGTCGTGCATGAGGATGAAGAGTCCCAGCTGCCGCGCGCCGACGATGGGCACCATGAGCGGAATGGTCCACGGCCACACGATGCCCGCGAGCATCGCGACGCCGATCACGCCCCAGCAATGCGCCACGAGCCACAGGCCTTTCCATGACGAACGGCGGGTGAGCGACTGCCACTCTTCGGGCGTGAAGAAGTCTTCGGGTTGGGCGCGGGGTGCGACGGCCATCGGGCCAGTATGCGCTGGGGGCCGCGGCAAATCACGCGTAGTTCCCCCGTAGTCCTTCGACCTATTTGTCGATGATCTTGCGAGCGAAAAGCTCCAGGTAATCCATGAGGCGCTCGGCGCCCGCAACCGCCGCGGCCTCGTCACCGGTCGCGATGCCCTGTGCGAGTTCTAGGTGCGCGTTCGCGCCTTCGACGATCTCGCCTTCGTGCTGGTAGGCGTACCAGAAGCGGCGGCATTGCACGATGGGCGGGATCACCGCCTTCACGGCTGAATCGTTGTGGCTCGCCTGATGGTTGACGAGGTCGAGCGCGTGGTCGGCGCGCATGTAGTCGGTCAGGTCGCCGCGGCCCGCGGCCTCGACCATTTCCTCGGCGCAGCGCACGATGTCCTTGCGCTGCAGCGCGGTCGCGCGGCGCGCCGAGCAGCCCGCGATCACACGTTCGAGCACGCGCCGGGTCTGGATCACATCGAGGTGGTCGGCCAGGTCGATGGCCGACACCAGCAAACCGCGGCGCGGCTGCTGCACGATGAGCCCGATCGACACCATGCGCATCAGCGCCTCGCGCACCGGCGTGCGGCCAAGGCCGGTGCGCTCGGCAAGGTCGGCCTCGACGATCTGGCTGCCGGGCCGCAGCTGCATGGTGGACAGCAGCGTCTCGATGGCGTCGTAGGCCACGTCGGCGGCGCGGCGCTTGGGCGGGGGGCGGGGAGTGGTCTTCGGGGGGGCCATGGTTGTCTTCGGATGCGGCCTCATTGTCGGGCGTCGCCTTCGCTGGCCAATCCAGCCAGTGTCGCGATGCGCACCGGCGACAGCGGCGGGCGCGGCGCGGGCGGCGTCCAGCCGAAGAGAAACTGCGCCGCATCGCCGCACACGCGGCCCTGGCAGGCGCCCATGCCACAGCGGCGATGGAGCTTGGCGTCGGTCCAGCCCGAGCAGTCCGCGAGCGCGGAGAAGGGCACGTCTTCGCAGCGGCACACGAGGGTGTCGGGCTGCGGCATCTGTTTGATCTCGGGGGCCAGCGCGAAGCTGCGGTGCAGTTGCGCGGCGAAAACGTCCCAGCGGGCGCGTTCGGCTTCGTGCTGCTTTGCGGCGCGTTCGTTGCCGACGGCTGCGTAGCCGGCGATGGTGCCCTGCGCGAGCGCGCGTTCGCTGCCGCCGAAGCCGGTGCATTCGCCGGCGGCGTAGACATTGGGCAGGCTGGTGAGTTGCCGCGTGTCGACGGCCAGTGCCTGCGCGCCAACGCCTTCGGTCGTGAGGTCGCAGCCGAGCAGGCGGCCGAGCTGCGTGTTGGGCGTGAGGCCGAAGCCGCAGGCCACGCGGTCGCAGGCGATTTCCACTTCGCGCCCGCCTTGAAGCAGCCGGACCGATTCGACCTGCGCGTTGCCTTGGGCGAACACGATGCGCGACGCAGTGCGGTACTGCGGATCGGCCAGCGTCACCGACTGCGCGGCCTTGCCCGGCCAGCGCCAGAGGTTCGCGGCGAAGCCCGCTACCGCCGTGAATGAAGCCTGCTCCGCAATGCGCACAACCTCCGCGCCGACAGCACGCGCAGTGGCGGCAGCGGCGAGCAGCAACGGCCCGCTGCCCGCGATCACGATGCGCTCGCCTTCGACCGGCAGGCCCGCCTTGATGAGCGCCTGCAATCCGCCAGCGCCCGTCACGCCGGGCAGCGTCCAGCCCGGAAAGGGAAGCAGCAGTTCGCGCGCGCCGGTGCAGAGGATCAGTTGCTTCCACTGCATGCGCCAGCCACGCTCGGCGTCTTCGAGCAGCAGTTCGTTCCGCGCAGGCGCGGCGATCACGCGCGTGCCGCTGCAGACGCGGATGTTGGCGTGGCGTTCGAGCGCATCGCGCCACTTGCGCGCGGCCGCGGGCAACGAGGCCCCGGGGCCGTCGCGCCAGATCTGTCCGCCGGGCGCGGGGTTGTCATCGATCACGACGATCGATGCGCCGCTCGGCGCGGCAGCGACTGCCGCCGCCATGCCGGCAGGACCTGCGCCGACGATCAGCACATCGCAGTGTTCGAGCGCGGTCATTCCGAGGTCTCCACGCGCATGCCTTCGCCGCAGACCGTCTGGCAGGCGAGCCGGCGGCGGCCATCGATCAGCACGCGGCATTCCTGGCACACGCCCATGCCGCAGAACGGCGCGCGCGGCTGGCCCGTGACGGAGGTTCGCGCCACGCCCATGCCGCCCGCGATGCGCAATGCGGCGGCGACCGAGCTGCCCGCCTTCACGCGCACGAGGTTGCCGTCGATGTGCAACAAGGTGTGGGCGCTCATGCCATCTCCAGCAAGCCGCGCGGCGCATAGGGCGCCGCATCGAATTCAGGGGCAGCGCCGGTCATCAGCGCCGCGAGCAGGTGCGCGCTGCCCGGCGCGGTGGTCACGCCCAGGCCTTCGTGGCCGACGGCGAGCCAGAGCTTTTCGCGCCACGGATGCTTGCCCAGCAGCGGCAGGCCATCGGGCGACGCGGCGCGCATGCCGGTCCACGAACGGACCGCGTTGAGGTTGGCGAGCCCCGGCAGGTAGTCGAGCGTGCGTTGCAGCATGCGCGCGAGCATCGGCGCTTCCACGGCCGGGTCGGTCGTGTCGAACTGGCGTGAGGAACCAACCAGCAACTGTCCCGTCGGCCGCGGCTGCACGTTGAACGCGACCGAGTCGCCATCGCTGTGGTGCGCGCTGGTCACGTAGCCGAGTTCGACGAGCTGGTGATGCACCGTGCCCGGATAGCGGTCGGTGATCAGCAGGTGGCCCTTCTTCGGGCGGATGGGGAGTTCGGGGCAGAGCGTCGTCGCCTCGATGCCGTTGGCCAGCACGATCTGCGGTGCGGTGCGGCGGGTGCCGTCGGCAAGGCGCAGCGTGCCATCGTCTTCGATGGCATCGACCTTCGCGTGTTCGATACGGATCGCGTCGCCGCCTTGCGCGAGCAGCCAGCGCGCGGCATTCGGCGCGTAGAGGATGCCGTCGCCCGGCACTTCGAGCGCGCCCGCGAGGCCTTTGCGCAGCGCGGGTTCGGCGCGCGCCAGTGCGGCGGCATCGAGCAGGCGGCTGTCGATGCCGTCCGCGCGCAGCCTTTGCTGCTTGCGCTCGGCCTCCGCCATTTCTTCTGCGTTGGCGGCGATCCAGAGGGTGCCGCAGGCGCTGTACGCGCAGTCTTCAGGCATGCGCGGCGCGAGGGCGCGCCATCGCGCTGTCGAATCGCGGCTCAACGCGAGTTCGGCCGGGTTGTCGTCCATCACTAGGAGGTGACCCATGCCGGCGCCGGTGGCACCGCCGATGCGCGCATCGAGCACCAGCACGTTGCGGCCGGCCTGCGCCAGCGCGTGCGCACAGGCGGCGCCGACGATGCCGGCGCCGATGACGATCACATCCGCGTTCATGCCGGCGGCGTCAGAAGGTGTGAATGAATCCGGCGTGCCCGATCAAGGCGCAAAGCACAGCCATAGCTCGGGCTATGGCGAGCATTTGCAACGCCGAGCGGGTGTGCTTGGGCGGGATGAGCGGGCATGGCGGGTTCGTTCACACCTTCTCAGAGCCGGATGCCCCATCCGAAAGGGTCTTCGTCGTCGACCAGCAGCGTGGCCTCGGCACTGATGTGCGCGCGGCCGCGCAGGGTCGGGATGACCTTGTCGCCGTCCATCGTGTAGCTCGCTTCGAAGCGGCTGCCGATCACGCTGGCCTGCGTCCACGTTTCGCCCGGCGCGAGCTTGCCGTCGGCGGCGAGGCAAGCGATCTTGGCGCTGGTGCCGGTGCCGCAGGGCGAGCGGTCGTAGGCGTTGCCGGGGCAGAGCACGAAGTTGCGGCTGTCCGCGCCATCGTCGTCGTTCGCAAAGAGTTCGATGTGATCGATCTCCGCGCCCTCGGCGCCGGTGATGCCTTGCGCTGCGAGCGCCTTGCGCAAGGCGGCTGTGTAGTCGGTCAGCGTGGCGAGGTTGTCGCTCGCCACGAGCTGGCCATGTTCGCTCACCAGGAAGAACCAGTTGCCGCCATACGCCACGTCGCCGCGCACGGTGCCGTGGCCCGGCAACTCGACCGCCACCTGGTGCAGGTGCCGGTATGCCGGCACGTTGCGCACGCTCACCGAGCCGTCGGCGTGCAGCGTGGTCGTGACCGTGCCGACCGGCGTCTCGATGCGGTGCTCGCCCACGCCGATGCGCCCCATGTGCGCGAGGCTCGCGACCAGCCCGATGGTGCCGTGGCCGCACATGCCGAGGTAGCCGGCGTTGTTGAAGAAGATCACGCCCGCCGCGGCGTCGGGCGACACCGGCTCGCACAAGAGCGCGCCGACCACCACGTCGCTGCCGCGCGGCTCGAGCACCGTGGCGGCGCGCCACTTGTCGTGCTGGTCGGCCAGCAGCGCGCGGCGCTCGGCCATGCTGCCGCCACCCAGGTCGGGAAAACCGCCGATCACAAGGCGCGTGGGCTCGCCGCCCGTGTGCGAGTCGACGATCTGGATGCGTTGCATGTTGGGCTGTCCGTTCAGTAGCTGGCGATGGGAACCGGGGCTGCGTTCTTGAAGGTGAACACCGTGATCGGCGCCTGCTTCATGTTGCCCTTGTCGTCGTAGGAATAGGTCGCGGCCACGCCCTTGTAGGTGTCCTTGTAGAGCTGCGCGCCCACCTTGTCGGGGTCGATCGAGTTGGCCTTCTTCATCGATTCGCCGATGAACAGCACCTGGTCGTAGTACGAGGCGGCGTACGCATCGGCATCGGCGTTGAAGCGCTTCTTGAACTTCTCCTTGAAAGCCGGGCCGCTTTGCGCCTTCTCGAGGATCGAGCCGCCCTGCGCGCAGTACACGAGGTCGTTGACCGCATCGCCGCCGAGCTTGCCGGTGGCGGGGCTGCAGACGGTGTCGCCGCCCAGCAGCTTGCCGGGCACGGCGAGCTGCTTCATCTGGCGAGCCATCGGTGCGGCCTGCGGTGCATAGCCGCCGAAGAAGATCGCCTCGGGCGCCTTGGCCTTCATGTTGGTGAGGATGGCGGTGAAGTCCACGGCCTTGTCGGTGGTGAATTCCTTGCCGACCACGGTGAGGCCCTGCTTCTGCGCTTCCTTGGTGAACTCTTCGGCGAGGCCCTGGCCGAAGGCGGTGCGGTCGTCGATGACGCCGACCTTCTTGACCTTCAGCTCCTTGGCTGCGTACACGGCCATGCTGGAGCCGATCTGGTTGTCGCTCGCGATGATGCGATAGAGGTTCTTGTAGCCGCCTTGCGTCACCTTCGGGTTGGTGCCCACGGTCGAGACCATGGTGCCGCCGTCGCTGTAGATGCGCGAAGCCGGAATCGCCACGCCCGAGCAGTACGGGCCCATGACGAACTTGACGCCGTCGTCCACGAACTTCTGCGCCACGCTCACGCCGGTCTTGGCGTCGCACTGGTCGTCTTCGGAGACCAGCTCGAACTTCAGCGTCTTGCCGCCGACGCTGAGCTTCTTGGCGTTGAGCTCCTCGATGGCCAGGCGCACGCCGTTTTCATTGTCCTTGCCCGCGAACGCGTTGGGACCCGAGAGGGGACCGCTGTGGCCGATCTTCACGACCTGCTCCTGCGCGCTGGCCTGGCCTGCGACGGCGAGTGCCACCAGGCCGATGCCGCCGATGAATGGAACCATGCTTGCTTTTGTCTTCATGCTTCTTCCTAGGTTGGGACAATGAAAAGGGCGGTTATTACACAACCGACTGATACTGCGCCGGCCGCGTCGCGAGCGCCTTCTTCACGATGTTCTCGATGAAGGCGCGTTCCTCGCCGATGAGCGGCAGACGCGGACGCCGCATGTGCTCCGTGCCCACGCCGACCAGCACGTCGATGAGCTTCAGGTTCTGCACGAGCTTGGTCGATACATCCAGGTGCAGCATCGGCGTCATCCACTGGTAGAGCTTGAGCGCTTCGGCGAACTTGCCGGCCTTCATCAGGTCGTAGAGCGCCACGGTCTCGCGCGGGAACGCGCAGCCCACGCCCGCGAGCAGGCCGTCGCAGCCGAGCGCCAGGCCTTCATAGGCGAGATCGTCCACACCGAGGAAGAGTTGGTAGCGGTCGCCCACCGTGTTGCGCAGGTCCGTGATGCGGCGGATGTTGTCGGTGCTCTCCTTGATGGCGGCGATCCATTCGCAATCGGCCAGCTCGACCATGTGCTCGGGCTTCAAGTCCACGCGGTAGGCCACCGGATTGTTGTAGACCATGATGGGTTTCTGCGCCGCGTTCGCGATGGTGCGCACGTTGAGCATCGCCTCGCGCGCGTCGGCCACGTAGATCACCGAGGGCATCACCATGAAGCCGGCCACGCCGAGCTTGTTGGCGCCGTCCACGTAGCGCAGGGCTTCGCGGGTGCTGGTCTCAGACACGTTGGCCAGCACCGGGATGCGGCCGTCGGCGGCTTCGAGCGCGATCTTGGCGACCTGCAGCTTTTCTTCGAGCGTCAGCGTGCTGGCTTCGCCGAGCGAACCGCAGGTGACGAGGCCGTGAATGCCGTTGCGGATCTGGAAGTCGATGTGGCGCGCGGTGCCCTCGGCATCGATGCTTTCGTCGGCGTGGAACTTGGTGGTGATGGCGGGAAAGATGCCTTGCCAGCGGGGATTGCTCACGGGTCGCTCCTTGGGTGTGCGGTGGAAATCAGGCGCACTTTAAATATATTAAGAACATATCGTCAAGATATTTTTCTGCGCCCAGCCGTCGGCCAACGTCGCGGCACCCGCGCCCTTTCCGGCCTGATTTATCCGACGCGCGGCGTGCCGACAGCGCCCGCAAGGAAGCGCGCAGCCTCGCTTCGCATTCCCCGCGAAATGGCTTCCCAGGTCGATGCGGGGAAATCGGCCGGCAGCAATGCCTCGACTTCGCCCAGCGCTTCCTCCAGCGACGCCACCATGTCCAGCATGGCGTTCCACACGTCGATGCCGCCGTTCTTCATCGCCAGCTGATGCCAATGGCGCGCCTGGATGGTGTGAAAAAGGTAGTGCTTGCTTTTGGAGCGAACCGCCATGGCCAGACCCGCCTTGCGCGGCTGGAACTGGTGGGATCCGTTGCCGAAGTAGGGCCACATCGAAATGATGTCGTAGAGCGGCGTCATGTCGTAGACGTCGCCCTGGTACAGGCGGACCGAGAAGTTCTTGGCGTGGCCGTCCGTCGCGGCGAGAAGAAAGAAGGCCAGCTGGGTCAGCAGGAATCGGGTGCGGTCGTCGGTGCTCCGGCTTCCTTGCAAAAGCTGCAGGCAATTGGGCATGCCAGGGCCTTCATCGTGCTCGTACTTCCGCGTCGACGGCAGCCCCATGGCCTGGCAGAAATCTTCTTGCGGCAGGCGTGCGATCCATGTGCCGCCGTCCATCCACTCGCGATCGAAACGCTCCACCACCAGGGCCGTCTGGCCCTCGAAGGTCGCCATGGATGTCGGCGCCACCAGCAGGCCGAGCGCCTCGACGATCTGTGCGCAAACCCATTCGTTCTGCACCGAGTCGGATGCGTCCACGCGCCGGGAGCCGCCGATGAGCCCGAGCGGCAATTTGATGATGTGGGTGGTGGGCGTGGCGCCGTGCGGGCGGCACCACGCGCCGTTCCAGCGGGTCAGGGCGGTCTTTTCCTGCGCACCGGCAAGCGAGATGCGAAACAGGTCTTCGTCGCGCATGCTTTCGGGGGTGGCGTCGGACGGAACGGCCCGCAGCAGCTCGGCGATTTCCTTGTCGCCGATGGGCTCGCAGTTCATCGCGTTCCAGCCTTCGGGCTCCGCGCCTTCAGGCAGCAATTGCACGGCGCCGACGCAGTCACGCCCGATGGCTTCGAGCAGGTCGAAGGTGTTGATGCCCTTGAGCCTGAAACGGTGGCCCAGGCGCACCCGGATCGCGATGTTGTCGGGCAGCAGGTTGTCGAAGTAGTTCCTGACAACGTCGCCCCGGACTTCGAGCGTGCTGTTGATCGGGATCGACAGCGACAACGAACGCCGTCGCGGCGAATCCAGCCATCCGGGGTGATACCTGAACGCGTGGGAATCGCGATCGACTGACCAGGTGCCGACCAGCTCCCCGTTCATCCACGCATTCAGCGCCTGCATCACCAGGAGTCCGTCTTAGGCCGGATGACGAAGCTGCGGCGCGATGTCGGCTTGACGTCCTTCCCCGGGTTCAGGGCTTGAAGTTGCCGGAGCAATGCACCCGGCGCGGTCGATCCGACCTGGGCTGCCCCGTCCTCGTCGGACGATTGAGCTGCCGCGGCGTCAGGCTCTTGCGCGGACAGCGTCACCAGCACGGACCCGCCGTTCATCTTTCGGGTCGTCCACCCCTCGGGGACCTTCACGTCCGTGTCCTGGGACGACGCGTATTCCGGGCCCTCTTCCATGGCGTACACGGGGCCGCTCGAAGGCGGCGCATCGTCCCGCAGGTAGAAGGACGCCCCCAGCGCCGACAGAAGCTTCGCCAGGTGCTCGAGACCGACGGCACCGGGATTCGCCTCGATCTCCGCGATCCGGGCCTGGCTGACGCCGACGAGCGCGCCCGCTTGCGCCTGCGTCAGGCCACGTTTTTTTCGCAGCGCCTTCAGGTGGGGCCGCAGTTGATCGACGAAGCGAAGGGGATAGTCCATCTTGCAAGCAAGATATCGGCCCTGGCTTATTTTGTCAACATACAAGCTTTGACTTATTTTTGCTGATTACAAGCTTTGGCTTGTAAGAGCCAAAAACAAGCTTAGGCTTGTAATTCACAGCTAGTCGATCTTTGCGCCCGACGCCTTCACCACCGCGCCCATCGCATCCCAGTCAGACCGCAGCAGCTTCTGGAACTCTTCCGCACTCTGGCTGCGCGGCTCCACGCCCAGGCGCTTGAAGCGCTCCTGGATCGCCGGATCGGCCAGCACCTTGTTGGCCGCGGCGTTGATGCGCTCGACCTCCGCCTTGGGGGTGCCGGCCGGCGCCAGCAGCCCGATCCACGAGTCGAAGGCGTAGCCCGGCAGGCCGCTCTCGGCCACGGTCGGCAGCTTCGGCAGGAAGGGGCTGCGCGACTGGCCGGTGGAGGCGAGCAGCTTCATGCGCGCGTCGTCCTGAAAGCCCATCACCCCGATGCTCGAGGAGATGACCGCCTGCACCCGCCCCGCGAGCACTTCGTTGACGGCTTCGCCGGTCGATTTGGTCGGGATGTGCGTCATCTGCAAGCCCGCCTTCGCGAGGAACGACGCCATCGCCAGATGCGTCGCGCTGCCGTTGCCCGCCGAGGCGTAGTTGTACTTGCCCGGGTTGGCCTTGACCTCCTTGATGAAGTCGGCCGTATTCGACACGTTCATCCCGCTCGCCACCGCCAGCACATAGCCCGCGTTGCCCACATTCGCCACGCCGACGAAATCCTTCAACGGGTCATAGGACAGCTTGCTGTACAGAAAGGCCGCGATGTTGTGGCTCGCAGCCGCGAGCACCAGCGTGCTGCCATCGGCCGGCGCCTTGGCCGCGACCGCCGCGCCCACGGTGCCGCCCGCGCCGGCGCGGTTCTCGACGATGGCGCTCGCATTGAGCGCCGCACCCAGCTCGTTGTTGAAGGCGCGCGCCACCGTGTCCTGCACGGCGCCGGTGCCGAAGGGCACGATGATGTGGATCACGCGCTGCTGTGCGTGGGCACCAAGGCCGAAGCTGCAGAGGGCCACGGCGGCTGCAACCGCAGCCATCGAACGTCGGGTGAACAAGGTGGAAGTCATCGTTGTGGCCGCTTTCATCATCGTCAACAGGAAAGAAAAATTCAGGTGCCCGACGGCAGCCAGCGCTGCACCAGCTTCACGAAGTAGCTGGCACCGATCGGAATGATCTCGTCGTTGAAATCGAACGAGGTGTTGTGAATGATGCAAGGGCCGGGCCCGTGGCCATCGAGCCGGTGGTCGCCGTCGCCATTGCCGAGAAACGCATAGCAGCCGGGCCGCGCGAGCAGCATGTGCGCGAAGTCTTCCGCGCCCATCACGGCGGGGAAGTTGTCGGTGACCATGTCGTCGCCCACCACCTCGCGCATCACGCCCGCGGCAAAACGCGCTTCGGCCGGATGGTTCACCGTCGGCGGCGAGGAGCGATTGAAATACACCTCGGCCGTGCAGCCATGCGCCGCCGCCACGCCGGCCGCCACTTCGCGCAGCCGCGCCTCGATCTTGTCGATGGCCTCGATGGAGAAGGTGCGGATCGTGCCGCCGACCGTCGCCACATCGGGAATCACATTCGGCGCATCCGAGCCCTGCAGTTGCGTGACCGCGAGCAGTGCGCGCTCGGTGCTGGGAATGGTGCGCGCCACGATGGTCTGCAGTTGCTGCGCGAGCGTGACCACCGCGGCCACCGGGTCGATGCCCGTGTGCGGCATCGAGGCGTGCGTGCCGCGCCCGCGCACGGTGATCTTGTAGGTGTTGCTCGACGCCATCAACGCGCCTTCGTTGAGCGCGAAGCGGCCCACGTCGCCGACCGGAAAGTTGTGCAGCCCGAAGACCGCATCGCACGGAAAGCGCTCGAAGAGCCCCTCGTCGATCATCTTCTTGGCGCCGGCCTTGCCCATCTCCTCGGCGGGCTGGAAGATGAAATGCACGGTGCCGTCGAAATCATCCGGCCCTTGCTGCGACAGATGCCAGGCGGCAGCCAGCAGCATCGTCGTGTGGCCGTCGTGGCCGCAGGCGTGCATGCGGCCGGGGTTGGTCGATTTGTGGGCGAAGTCGTTGGCTTCGTGCAGCGGCAGCGCGTCCATGTCGGCGCGCAGGCCGATGGTGCGCGAGCCCGTGCCCTTGCGCAGCACGCCGACGAGGCCCGTGCCCGCGATGCCGCGGTGCACCTCGATGCCCCATTCCGTGAGCAGGTTCGCGACCTTCTCGGAAGTGCGGTGTTCCTCGAAACCCAGTTCGGGATGCGCGTGGATGTCGCGTCGGATGTCTACGAAGCGGGCGGCGTTGCTGGCGAAAGCGTCGACGATGTTCATGGCGGGTGGAGCTGCGGGAGTCGTTCGAAGCGAACGATTCTGGCGCAGCCGCCCACCGGGCGCACGCTGGTTTGCTCTGGGTCTGCGGTGCCCGGATCAGCCCAGCCGGCCTTCCTGCCGCAGCGTCGCGCCGATGCGGCGGATCTCCGCCTCGCCCTGGTCCAGCGTCGCGCGGCTCGTGTGCACCGAGTAGTGGCCCATCACGAGTTCGTGTGGATGCTTCACCGCCGAGCCGAGCACGAACGACGTGTCGCCGCGCGCCACGAAATCGATGGCCTCACCGGACTCCTCGAACACCGCGAGTTCGCCGGTGTCGACGGGCCCACCCGCATCGAGCCGCCCCGCGTTCACCGCGACCCAGCCGATCGTGTGGCCAGCCGGCGGCGTGTAGCGCCAGCGTTCGCCGTCCTTCAATTCCACCGCCAGATAGTTCATCGGCGCCGGTGCGGGAATGGCGCTCTGCGCCGCGCCGTAGCGACCGAGCAGCACGCGCGCCGGACCCTCCTGCGGCACCTGCGAAGGCGCGAGATAGATGCTTTGCGCCGGCGCGTTTTCTTCCGACGCCGGCAGCGCCACCCAGAGCTGGAAGCCGCGCACGCGCTTCACGCCCGGCGCGGGCGCGCCCGTGTGCCACACGCCGTTGCCCGCGCGCATCCACTCGACGCCGCCGCCGCGCAGCACGCCCTGTTCGCCGGTCGTGTCTTCGTACAGCGTGTCGCCTTCGATCAGCCAGGTCAGCGTGGCAATGCCCGAGTGCGGGTGCATGCCGAAGCCCTTGTGGCCGCCGCCGACATCGAAGCCGAACAGGTCCAGGAACACGAAGGGTTTCAGGAATTCGCCCAGGTCGCCCGGGCTCATGAGCCGCGTGATCGGCCCGTGTTGCGCGCCGCGCGTGCGGTAGACGATGGCGCGGGCTTCGGTGGCAACAACAGCGGCGGTCATGCTGCCTCCCTCGCTGTCTTCAGCGCACGGGTCCACCACGCGAGGTCGTCCAGCATGCCGGTGGCGGCCTGCGCGAGGTGCGGGAAGTCGTCGAAGCTCTTGCCCTGCTGCCAGATGCCGAGGAACTCGACCATGCCGATGTGCACGGCATTGCGCACCGGCGCCATCTGCATCTCGACCGCGACCAGCCGCAGCTGCTCCACCGCGCGCGCCGCGCCCACGCCGCCGTAGCCGACGAAGCCGATCGGCTTGCGGATGAATTCCTTGTAGGCCCAGTCGATCGCGTTCTTCAGCACCGCGCTCGGGCCGTGGTTGTATTCGGGCGTGACGACGATGAGCCCGTCGAAGGTGGCGAGCTTGGCCTGCCAGCGCTGCGCGGCCTCGTTCTTCACCGGGCCCCAGGCGGGCGCGCCGGCTTCGTTGAAGAAGGGCAGCGGGTGGTCGCGCAGGTCGACCAACTCGAAGGCGAGGTCGGTGCGCTGTTTCGCGATGTCGTGGATCCACTGCGCGGGCTTCTCGCCGAAGCGGCCTTCGCGGGTCGAGCCGAGCACGATGCCGATCAGAGGTTTTTGCTGTGGGGTCATGGGGTACTCCTGAATGGGTGGGAAGGCGGCTGCAAGGCCATGACCTCAAGGTTAGGGTCGCCCCCATTGATCGACTAGACGGTAGAGTCGGATTGCACTCGTCCATCAATCGAAGGAATCAGCCACATGCTCGACCTCAACCACATCGCCATGTTTGTGCAGGTGGTGCGCCACGGCAGCTTTGCCGAAGCCGGCCGCCGGCTCGGCCTGCCGCCCAACACGGTGAGCCGGCGCATCCAGGAGCTCGAGGCGCAACTGGGCACTCGGCTGATGCAACGCTCGACCCGCAAGCTCACGCTCACGAGCGCCGGGCAGGCGTTTCACGAACGCTGCGCAGGGTCGGTCGATGGGCTCGTCGAAGCCGGGCAGGCGCTGATCACCGGCAGCCAAGAGCCCAGCGGGCTCGTGCGCGTGGCGGCGACGGCGGATTTCTTCGACTTCTTCCCGATGGAGTGGGTGGCGGAGTTCCTGGCGGCGAATCCGCTGGTGCGCGTCGATTTCGTGCTGAGCGACGCGAAGGCCGACCTGATCGCCGATCAGATCGACGTGGCGTTCCGCGGCGGCGAGCTGCCGGATACAGGCTATGTCGGCCGCAAGTTGTTGGGGCCACGCACGGACGGCTTGGTGGCGAGCCCCGCGTACATCGCCGCGCGCGGCGCGCCTGCGACGCTGCGGGATCTGACGGATCACGACTGCGTGACGGCGGCGCATCCGAGCGGGCGTGCGACGTGGCGGATGACGGGGCCGGACGGGGTGGAGGAGGAAGTGCAGGTCAGCGGGCGCTTCAGCGGGAATACGGCGCAGGCGCTGAGGAGGGCGGCGGTGGCCGGGCTTGGCATTGCGCTGTTGCCGCCGTCGATGGGACGGCTGGATGTGGAGGCCGGGCGGCTGGTGCCGGTGCTGCCGCAGTACCAGCGCACGGGGCAGGGGTTGAGCGTGCTGTATCCGAGTCGGAAGCATCTGCCGTTGGCGGTTTCGGCGTTTATCGGGATGGTGATGGAGAGGCTCAGTACCGAAGAGACGCTTCCGGCAGCGTTCAAGTCGTGGAAGACCTAGCTCCAACGGCGAATCGATTTCCACAGAAAATGCCCCGATGAAAATCGAAAAAGACACCGTCGTCACCCTCAAGTACAAAGTCTCCGACGCCCAGGGCAAGCTCATCGAGGCCAGCCCCGAGCCGATGGCCTACCTGCATGGCGGCTACGAGAACACCCTGCCCAAGATCGAGGAAGCGCTCGACGGCAAGGAAAAGGGTTATCAGACCGTTCTGAATCTCTCCCCCGAAGACGCCTTCGGCCAGCGCGACGAGGCGCTGGTGCGCACCATCCCCAAGACCGAATTTCCGCCGGGCGTGAAGGTGGGCGGGCAGCTTCAGGGCCGGCTCGACGACGGCACCGAGCACGTCTTCACCGTGACCAAGATCAAGGGCCCGGTCGTGCTGCTCGACGGCAACCATCCGTGGGCCGGCAAGGCGCTGAAGTTCAGCCTCCAGGTGACGGACGTGCGTGCGGCGCTGCCGGTGGAGATCGAGCACCGGCATGTGCACGGTGCGCACGGGCACCATCACTGAGATCGAAAGTCAGCGGGCGCCCGCCGCCTTCTTCCAAAACCGCGGCGCCTCTTCAATCCCGCCCAGCGCCTTGCGGCATGCCTTCGCATGGACCGCATGCCTCGCACTGAACCATCCCACCGCAAACCACGCGCGCCCATCGCGCGCCGTGGCTTCGCGATAGAGCGCGAGCGCGACGGCTTCGTCGTTGAATTCGCCCAGCGCGTCCTGCGCGGGGCGCAGGTGCTTCAGGTAGTGCTCGGCGGCTGATGACGACGTCGACTTTCCTTCCGCATCGAAAAGCGGCGCGACGAACTCGGCGAGGTAGCGCAGGCGCTTGAGCCGCTTGCGCACGCGGTGCTGGCTTTCGGTGTCGAGCGACTCGAAGCGCTTGCCGTCGCGCACCGCCTGTTTGTGCAGGTGCTGGAGGCGCTTGCGCAGGAGGCGGCGGGCGTCGTTCAAGCTCATCGAGGTCGGCGTCGGAGGAGTTGCGGCGTCTTCGGCCTTCGGCGCAATTTCTACTGGCGGCGCTGCCGCGGTGAACCCGATCAGCGAAACCAGCACCGATTGAAACGCCGGCGCACGCACGACATCGCCGGACGACCGCACATCGGCGGCCGCATCGTCACCGCCACCCGCCAGCGGATCGAACTCCGGCGCGCCCGCTTCGCGCAGTTGCGGCTGCGCCAGCTTCACCACCTGTTCGCGGTCGCGCAGATCGCCGAGCGCACGGAAGGCCTCGACCAGCGGCGGCTCCCATCCGGCCGCATCGAAAAGACCGCTGCCCGCATCGAGCCCCGCCAGTTCGCGCAGCGCGGTGCGCAGGCGCCGGATGCCGATGCGCAGCTGGTGGATCTGCTCTTCATCGGTGCTGCCCGCCGCGATCTCGCTCGCGTTGGGCAGCATCTGCGCGAGGCACGACGCGACGATGGCTTGCTGGATCGCGCGGCCGTCGAGCGTGTCCTTGCCTTCGGGAAAGCGCGGCGTCTCGGCCTTCACGGCCGGCACGACCTCGACCTTCGCCAGCAGCCGCGCGCCGCGCTCGGCCTTGGACACGGTGCTGAACCACAGCCCGTGCTGCTGCGACCACCGGCGCGCGAGCGCAACGAGCCCCTGCACGTCGCCGCGCTTGAGTTCGAGCTCCAGCTCGCACACGGGCGATTCGCACTGCTCGGGCGTGCCCGCGTAAGCCACGACCTTGCCGACATCGAGCGCCATCTCCACGACCGCGCCGCCGGGCCCGGTGACGCGCACGTCGCGCGTGAGCCGCACGATGTCGGTGGACTGCCGCTCGACCAGCGGCGCAGCACCGCTCGCGGCCAGCACCTTGGCGAGGCGGTCGCCCACGGGCGTGCCCTGGTGGCGCTGCGGGTCGATGGCCGGCAACGCACCGCTTGTGGCGGCGGTGCCGAGGTCGACGTTGTGCTCCAGCCGGTGCAGCGCGTTGTCGCCCGTCGCCTTGACGGTCTGCACCCAGCGCCGCCCCTCCTTGCGCAGCCGCAGCACGATGCCCTCGGCGGCGAGCGCCTGGTCAGCGGTGTCGAAATAGCGCGCCTGCAGGCGGGTGCGCACGACGGTGCCGCGCCGCAGCGCGGTCTCTACGGCCTTGAGCCGGTCGGGCGGGATCTGAAACTTGAACTCGATTTCCATGGCGGCCATGATGCCCCGCCTCCTTCGTCCCAAACGCAATCCCCCGGGGGCCGGATCGGACAAAAACAAAGATCCGAAAAATCATGTGGACACCGTCCATTTTCTTTGATATCTTTTGTGGACGGCGTACACAACACCGGCAAACCTCCAGATCCAACCCTTCATCGACACAGGAAACACCATGGCCAACAAGCAGATCTTCGTGAATCTCCCCGTCAAGAACCTCGAGAAGACCAAGGCGTTCTTTGCCGCACTGGGCTACACCTTCAACGCGCAGTTCACCGACGCCAACGCCGCCTGCATGGTGATCGAGAAGGACAGCATCTTCGCGATGCTGCTGGTCGAGGACTTCTTCAAGACCTTCACGACCAAGAGCATCACCGACACGAGCACGAGCACCGAGGTGCTGGTGTGCCTTTCGTGCGAGAGCCGCGCCGAGGTCGACGCGTTGGTCGCCAAGGCCGTTGCCGCCGGCGGCACCACGCCGCGCGAACCGCAGGACTACGGCTTCATGTACGGCCACGGCTTCCAGGACATCGACGGCCACCTCTGGGAGCTGATGTACATGGACCCCAACGCCGTCGTGACGCACCAGAACGCGTAACGCCGCGGGCGCAAGGACAAGCGCGATGCCCATCGTTCCATACGCGCTCTTCACTGTTGCAGGCAAGGCCCCTACCGGAAGACGGCGGCGGCCCGATATTCCTGGCACTGGCACGGCATCATCGGCCGAGCTCCCCATGAAAAGGAATTTCGACATGTCCGACAACAACAAGGGCCCCATCGTCCAGGTCCAGCCGCTCGGCTTCCCCTGGCAGACGATCGACCCGTTCCTGTTCTGCGTCTATCACGACGACGCCTACCCCAAAGCCAACGGCCGCATGGGCCCCGAGGCCTCGCTGGCCGGCCGGCAGATCGGCCAGGACTTCAGCCGCAAGGACGGCTGGAGCATGTACCACGGCGACACGGTGCCGGGCTTTCCCTCGCATCCGCACCGCGGCTTCGAGACGGTAACCATCGTGCGCAAGGGCCTGGTCGACCACTCCGACTCGCTGGGCGCCACCGCGCGCTTCGGCGGCGGCGACGTGCAGTGGCTCACCGCGGGCAAGGGCATCGTGCATTCCGAGATGTTCCCGCTGCTCGATGCGGCCGCGCCCAATCCGCTGGAGCTGTTCCAGATCTGGCTCAACCTGCCGGCCAAGAACAAGATGGCCGAGCCGCACTTCACGATGTTCTGGTCGGACGCGATTCCGCGCTTCGCCTCGGACGACGCGAAGGGCGGCCGCACCGAGGTCGCCGTCATCGCGGGCCGGCTCGGCGATGCGGCCAACGGCCAGGACCCGATCCAGCCGCTTGCGCCGCCGCCCGCGTCATGGGCCGCAGAGGCCGATGACGACGTGGCGATCTGGACGATCAAGATGACGCCCGGCGCGCAATGGACGCTGCCGGCTGCCACGGGCGAAGGCACGCGGCGGATGCTTTATTTCTTCAAGGGCGCGGCCGCGCAGATCGGCGATGAGCGCATCGAAGGGCCAGTGGCGATCGAGCTGCGCGCGGATGCGGCCGTCGAGCTGGTCAACGGCGACGACGAGAGCGAATTCCTTGTGCTGCAAGGCCGCCCGATCGCCGAGCCGGTGGCGCAGTACGGTCCCTTCGTGATGAACACACAGGCCGAGATCAGCCAGACCATGGCCGACTACCGTCGCACGCAGTTCGGTGGCTGGCCGTGGGACGACTCGGCACCGGTGCATGACGCCAAGGCCGCGCGCTTTGCGCGGCATCCGGGTGGGCGCGAAGAAGTCCCGGCAGCGAAATAGAAGAACCAGTGGGTCTTTTCGCGGAACACCGCGGAACCGGCTTCGCCGGGCCGCTGGTGTTGCCCCCGGTAGGGGGTTGGCGAAGCGACACGAAGTGCGCGCAGACTGGGGGCGAGCCCTGAAATCAGAACGTCTTGAGTGCCTCGATGCTCGGGGCGGTCATGCTGGGGACGAACTCGGTCACGTCCACGTGCGCCACGCCGCCCTGCACGAACGGGTCGCGCGCCAGCACCGCCTGCAGCGCCTCGCGGTCACCCGACCGCGCGAAGATCACGCCACCCGTGCGCGGCACCTGCCGGCCCGAGGCCACGAACAGGCCGCTCTCGTAGTGCTTCTTGAGCCACACCATGTGCGGGTCCATCAGCGCATCGACTTCTGCGAGGGGACGGGTGTAGGTGAGGGTGACGATGAACATGTGCAGGATGGCGGGTGAGTACGGAAGCCCCGATCCTATGCCTCGGCGGGGTGTCCGAACCACCAGTGTGTGCGCGCGCGTAACGGCGCGCCGGCACCCTATTCGATGGCCACGCCACCTTCTTTCACCAACTTCGCGAATCTCGCGGTTTCCTCGCGGATCTGACGCGCCATGTCGTCCGGCGAGCCGCCCAATGGCTCCGCGCCGATGGCCTGCATGTGTTGCGCGAAGTCGGGCGACTTGATGATCTTCACCATCTCGGCGTTGAGCCGCGCCACGATGTCCTTGGGCGTCGCGGCCGGCGCGAGCACGCCGAACCAGGTGCCGATATCGAAGCCCTTGAGGCCCGCCTCTTCGAGCGTGGGCACATCGGGCAGCACCGACGAGCGGCGCGCCGTCGTCACGGCCAGCGCGCGCAGCTTGCCGCCCTTGATGTGCTGCAGCACCGGCGTGATGGTGTCGAACGACATCGCCACCTGCCCGCCGAGCAGGTCGGTGGTGAGCGGGCCGCTGCCCTTGTAGGGCACGTGCAGCAGCGTGGTGCCGGTGCTGGCCTGGAACTGCGTGCCGATCAGGTGCTGCGCGGTGCCGTTGCCGTTCGAGCCGTAGGCCAGCTTGTCGGGCGCGGCCTTGGCGAGCGCGACCAGCTCGGCCACGTTTTTCGCGGGCGTGTTGGCGGGGTTGATGACCAGCACGTTCGGCACCATCGCCACGACGGTGATCGGCGCCAGGTCTTTCTGGAAGTCGTAGGGCAGCTTCTTGTAGACGCTGGTGGCGATGGTGTGGTGCACGGCACCCATCAGCAGCGTGTAGCCGTCGGGCTTGGCCTTCGCGACGTAGTCGGCGCCGAGCGTGGCGCCCGCGCCGGGCTTGCTCTCGACCACCACGGGCTGGCCGAGCGACTGCGAGAGCTTGTCGGCCAGCGCGCGCGCCAGCACGTCGGTGGTGCCGCCGGCCGGGAACGGCACGACAAGGCTGATCGGCCGCGTGGGCCATGCGGCGGGTTGCGCGAAGGCCAGCGCGGCAACGCCGAGGCCGAGCGCCATCGCGCCGGCCTGCAGCACCGTGCGACGGCGCGGACTCTTCTGGGTGAAAGTGAAAGCTGCCATGTCTTGTCTCCGGCGCGTTGTGTCGTGATGTCCGCGCGCATCGAGGCGCGCTGTGACTGCGGTGAAGAAGAAGAAGAAGAAGAAATCAGGCCGCGAGGCGCTGCCGCGCGCCTGCGATGTGCTCGCACACGGCACGCGTCACCTGTTCGGTGGTCGCAGTGCCGCCAAGGTCGCGCGTGTGCAGCGAGGGGTTGGCGGTCACGTGCTCGACCGCCTCCATCACGCGGCGCGCCGCCTCCGCTTCGCCGAGATGCTCGAGCAGCATCACGACCGACCAGAAAGTGCCGACCGGGTTGGCCAGACCCTTTCCCATGATGTCGAAGGCCGAGCCGTGGATGGGTTCGAACATCGACGGGTAGCGGCGCTCCGGATCGATGTTGCCGGTGGGCGCGATGCCCAGGCTGCCGGCCAGCGCGGCAGCGAGGTCGCTCAGGATGTCGGCATGCAGGTTGGTCGCGACGATGGTGTCCAGCGACGCGGGCCGGTTGACCATGCGCGCGGTGCACGCGTCGACCAGTTCCTTGTCCCAGGTCACGTCCGGGAATTCCTTGGAGATCTGCAGCGCGATCTCGTCCCACATCACCATCGCGTGGCGCTGCGCATTGCTCTTGGTGACGACGGTGAGCAGCTTGCGCGGCCGCGAGCGTGCGAGCTTGAACGCGAACCGCATGATGCGTTCGACGCCCGCGCGGGTCATCATGCTCACGTCGGTCGCGGCCTCGATCGGATGCCCCTGGTGCACGCGGCCGCCGACGCCGGCGTATTCGCCTTCGGAGTTCTCGCGCACGATCACCCAGTCGAGCTGCCCCGGCGCGCAGCGCTTGAGCGGACCGTCGATGCCCGGCAGGATGCGCGTGGGCCGCACGTTGGCGTACTGGTCGAAGCCCTGGCAGATCTTCAGGCGCAGGCCCCACAGCGTGATGTGGTCGGGGATGTGCGGATCGCCCGCGGAGCCGAAGAGGATGGCGTCCTTGTTGCGCAGCGCATCGAGGCCGTCGGCCGGCATCATCTCGCCGTGCGCGCGGTACCAGTCGCCGCCCCAGCCGAAGTCTTCGAACGCGAAATGCAGCGCGCCGCCGGAGGCCGCGGCCAGCGCCTCCATCACTTCGCGTCCGGCCGGGATCACTTCCTTGCCGATGCCGTCGCCGGGAATGGTGGCAATGCTGTAGCTGCTCATCGTCGTCCTTCGATATGAATGCTTCTGGAAGCCGCCACTGTAGGATTCGATGCGCCGAACGATTCACGCCCGAAGTGAATCCATCCTTAACCTCAGTTCAACAATCGGATCGCCCATGGTTTCTCCGATCCAGCCTGCCGAACTCGGCTTCTTCTCCACGCTCGCGGCCTGCGGCAGTCTGAGCGCCGCGGCACGCGAACTCGGCATCAGCACGCCGGCCGTGAGCAAGCGGCTCGCGCAGATGGAGGCGCGCATCGGCGTCACGCTGCTGAACCGCACCACGCGGCGCATGAGCCTCACGCCCGAGGGCGAGCTCTATGTGGAACATGCGCGCGGCATCCTCGGCGCGATCGACGACATGGCGCAACTGCTGGGCGAGGCGAAGGCCGAACCGCGCGGCCTGCTGCGCGTGAACGCGACGCTGGGCTTCGGGCGCAGCCACGTGGCGGCGCTGATCTCGAAGTTCGCGCGCAAGCATCCGGAAGTCGAGGTGCAGCTGCAGTTGTCGGTCAACCCGCCGCCGCTCACCGACGATGCCTTCGACGTCTGCATCCGCTTCGGCGCGCCGCCCGAGTCGCGCGTGATCGCTCGGCGCATCGCGTCGAACCGGCGCCTCTTGTGCGCCTCGCCCGCATACCTCGCACGCGCGGGTCATCCCAAGGTGCCCAACGATCTCACACGCCATCGCTGCATCGGCATCCGGCAGGGCGACGAGGCTTACGGCGTGTGGCGCCTGAGCTCGGGCCGCGGTGCGGCGCAGCACACCGAGGCCATCAAGACGCGCGGCGCGCTCAGCACCAACGACGGCGAGATCGCGGTCAACTGGGCGCTCGACGGCCACGGCATCCTGATGCGCGCGGAGTGGGACATCGCGCGGTATCTGCGCAGCGGGCGGCTGGTGCAGGTGCTGGCCAACTACCGCACGCCCGATGCCGACATCTACGCGGTGTACCCCCAACGTCATCAGCTCTCGGCGCGCGTGAGAGCTTTCGTTGACTTCATCGCAACCGCGCTCGAAAACGGCAGCATCCGGTGACACCTGCAGAGGGACTGCAGCGACACGGATCAACGGCTTTCTGCTACCGTATTTTTCATCGCTGACAGCTCACCGGAGAACCGCTCATGCCGCTTCGCCCGCCACCGATCCTGCCACCCAGCTTCGTACCGCCGTACCTGCTGGACCGGCTCGCGGCGCATGCCGATGCGCCCGTCAGTGCGCGCGCGGCCAACACGCTGATGATCGACCGCGAGCATCGCGGACTGCGCGAATTTCTCGCGCCCCAGATCTCGTCGGCGCCCTCGCCGCCCTACGCGAAGCGCGGCTCGCCCGAACGCAAGATCCATGACGCGGGCAACACCACGCAACTGCCCGGCAAGCTGATCCGCACCGAAGGCCAGGCCGCGAGCAAGGACCTCGCGGTCGACGAGGCCTACGACGCGCTCGGTGCCACATGGCGCCTGTACCACGACATCTACGAGCGCAACTCCATCGACGGCGCGGGCATGTCGCTCACGGGCAGCGTGCACTACGGCAACGACTACGACAACGCTTTCTGGAATGGCACGCAGATGGTGTTCGGCGACGGCGATGGCGAGGTGTTCAACCGCTTCACCATCGCGGTGGACATCATCGGCCACGAGCTCACGCACGGCGTGATCGACCACGAGTCCGCGCTGGTCTACCAAGGCCAGTCGGGCGCGCTCAACGAATCGATCTGCGACGTGTTCGGCGCACTCGTGAAGCAGCACGTGCTCCAGCAGACCGCGCAGCAGGCCGACTGGCTGGTGGGCGCGGGGCTCTTCAAGGAGACGGTGAAGGCGCGCGCGCTGCGCTCGATGGCCGAGCCCGGCACCGCCTACGACGACCCGGTGCTCGGCAAGGACCCGCAGCCCGCGCACATGAAGGACATCGTCGTCACGCGGCAGGACAATGGCGGCGTGCACATCAATTCCGGCATTCCGAACCGCGCCTTCTACCTGGCCGCAACCGCCATCGACGGTCCGGCATGGGAGACGGCCGGGCGCATCTGGTACGACACCGTGTGCGACCGCCGGTTGAAGCAGGATGCGGATTTCGCCGCCTTCGCCGAACTGACCGGGAGCGCCGCCGCCAAGCGCTTCAGTGCCGGCAGCGCGGCGCACAAGGCGGTCATCGCCGCATGGAACACCGTGGGAGTCACCGCATCATGATCCAGCTGCCGCCGCTCAATGAAGCCACCATCGTGCGCGTGACGCGCGAGGGCGGTATCGCCTACATGCCGGGCCTTGCGCGTCCGCGCAGCTTTCAACTGGGCGACTGCACCGAAGAGTTGCGCCAGCAGATCGACGACGCGCTGCAAAGCGCCGTGCCGCATGCCGAGGAAAGCAGCGCCACGTCGCCGGGCGGCGACCAGCGCGTCTACCGCGTGGAAGTGGTGATGGAGAACACGGCCACCGCGAACTCGGTCAGTTTCGACGTGCCCGAGACCGAGGCGCCCGCGGCGCTGGTGCATCTTTGGAAGGACGCGGGCAAGCGCCGCTGACCTTCATCCTTTGCCGAGGATCACGGAGCCGATCAGCCACACATTCGCCGCGCTGATCACGCCGAACAGGCCCCAGGCCAGGAGCTTCACCACAGTGCCGTTGGCAAAGCCGCCCATCATCTCGCGGCTGCTCGTGAAGCGAATCAACGGCCACATCGCAAAGGGCAACTGGAAGCTCAGCACCACCTGGCTCAGCACGAGCATCTTGCCGACGCCGCCATCGCCGAACCACCAGACGCCGAGGAACGCCGGCCCCAACGCGAGCGCGCGCGTGAGCAGGCGGCGCTGCCAGCAGGGGATCTTCAGGTCAAGAAAACCTTCCATGATGATCTGGCCCGCGATGGTGCCGGTGAAGGTCGAACTCTGGCCCGAAGCCAGCAGCGCAATGCCGAACAGCGTGGCCGCGAACGCACTGCCGACGATGGGCTCGATGAGCCGGTAGGCATCGTCGATCTCCGTCACCTCCTGGTGGCCGGTCGCGTGAAAGGCGCTGGCCGCGAGCACCATGATGGCCGCGTTGACCAGCAGCGCGAGCGACAGCGACACCACCGCATCGAGCGTGCAGAAGCGCACCGCCTCGCGGCGCGCCGCATCGGTGTCGGCGATGAGCCGCGTCTGCACGATGGACGAGTGCAGGTACAGGTTGTGCGGCATCACGGTGGCGCCGACCACGCCGATGGCGAGGTACAGCGCACCGGGCTGCTGCAGCCGCTCGAAGCTGGGCGCAAAGCCCATCGCCACGCCGAACCAGTTGGGCTGCGACATCGCGAGCTCGACGATGAAGCAGCCCGCGATGGTGCCGACCAGCCCGAGCACGATGGCTTCCACGCGCCGGAAGCCCGCGCCCTGCAGGCCGAGCACGAGCAGCGTGTCGAAGGCCGTGATCGCAATGCCCACCGGAATCGACACGCCGAACAGCAGGTGCAACGCGAGCGCGCTGCCCAGCACCTCGGCGAGATCGCAAGCGACGATGGCCAGCTCGGCGCCGAGCCACAGGAAGCGGTTCACGCGCGGCGAATAATGTTCGCGGCAGGCGCGCGCCAGATCCTTCTGCGCGACCAGCCCGAGGCGCACGCACAGCGTCTGCAGCAACATCGCCGCGAGGCTCGCGAGCAGCACCACGAAGAGCAGGCCGTAGCCGAAGCGCGAGCCCGCCTCGATATCGGTCGCCCAGTTGCCTGGGTCCATGTAGCCCACAGAGACCAGCAGGCCCGGGCCCGCGTAGCGCAGCAGTTTCTTGCCGAAGGGCAGATCTTGCGGAACCGCCACGCTGCCCTTGACCTCGGACGGGCAGAAGGGCGCGGTGGCCGTGCGGGGGAGCGGAAAGAACATGCGCGCGATGATAGGGTGGGGCACCGGGTCTCGTGCGAGACCTGCGCCGCGGCGCCGGATCTTTTAGATTCGACGCTCGCCATCCAATCAACGTCACCCCTTCACATCACCCCGGAGTTCATTCCAATGATTCACGTAGTTGCTGTCCTCACCGCCAAGCCCGGCCAACGCGCCAAGCTGCTCGAAGCCTTTGCCGAAAACCGCGCGGCCGTGCTGGCCGAAGAGGGCTGCATCGAGTACGGCGCAACGATCGATGCGCAAGGCGTTCCCACCTCGAAGGCGAGCTTCGGCCCCGACACCTTCGTGGTGATCGAGAAGTGGGAAACGCTCGCGCACCTGCAGGCCCACGCTGTCGCGCCGCACATGAAAGCGCATGGCGAGAAGACCAGGGAGCTGGTCGAGAGCAAGCTGATCCACGTGCTCGAACCGGTCTGAGGTTCTTCCCTTAGCAGCCTTCGCGCGCGGCGCGGGGCGTGCTACCTTCGCGACCGGGAGCAGAAGACATCTCGGACGAGGAGACTCAAGACATGGCGATCTTCTTCAGACCGCATGGTTTGCACTTGCACGCTTTCGCCGCAAGGCTCGGTGCGCTGGCCGCAGTGCTGCTTGCGGCCGGTTGCGCACAGCTCGGCGCGCCGCCTTACGCCGCCGACTACGAGGCGCTCGACCGCCTCGAGGCCAACAACCCCGGCAAGGTGGCGGTCGCCAAGGTGCAGCCCACCGACCCCAACGACAAGATCAACACCCTGAGCCTGCGCCGCGCCAAGCTGGTGTCGCCCAGCGGCACCTTCGCGCAGTACCTCGAAGACGCGCTGATGCGCGACCTGAGCGAGATCGCGGTCTATGACCCGAAGGCGCCGACCCGCATCGCGGCGCGCATCGTCGTCAACGAACTCGACCTCGGCGTGATCAATGGCACCGGCCGCATGGACGTGGAGGTCACCGTCACGCGCGATGCGGCGCAGAAGCTGCGCAAGACCTACCGCGGCGAGATCGCCTTCGATTCGAGCTACGCGAACATCGTGGCCGTGCCCGCGGGGCAAGCGGCCTATCCAAGGCTGGTTCGTGCGCTGCTTCGGCAGGTGTACGCCGATCCGCAATTCGTTGCGGCCATTGCCGCGTCTGCACCCTGAGGCCGGAGAAGCACCATGACGTTCGTTCTTTCTTCTCCCATGCCCCGACTGGCTGCCGCATTGGCTACCGCCGTACTTTTGGCCGGCTGCTCCCATCCGATCACGATGATCACGGAGACCGCACCGGCGCGATCGACAGCCCACCTCATCCCGAAGAAGGTCGCCTACGTGATGACCGATGCGCAGCGCGACCTGCAGGTCACGACCGCCGGCGGCAGCGGAGACCGCGTGAGCTACTACCCGTACCGCGACCTGGAGAAATCGATTCGCGATGCACTGCGCGGCGTCTACCGCAACGTGATCGTGCTGCGCACCGCCACCGATGCGAAGGCGAACGAAGCTGCGGGCGTGTCGCTGGTGTTCACGCCGCAGATCAAGACGGATTCGAGCTCGTCGTCATGGATCACCTGGCCACCCACCGCATTCACGGCCGAGGTGTCGTGCGTGGTGACGAACGCGGCAGGCGTCGAAGTCACGCGCGTGCGCGCTGTCGGCAACGGCGCGGCGGAGTTCGGGGAGTTCAATGGCGATTACGGCTTGGCCGCGCGGCGTGCGGCCCGGCAGATGACTTCGCAGCTCAGCAGCGAGATTCGCAGGAACGAGAAGCTGCAGTGAGCGGTGTCGCCGAGCTGGCGCGCCCATGAAAAAACGCGCCTTCCGGCGCGTTTTTCATTGAAGCCGCGAAGCCTTACTTCGACACGACCTTCACCATCTCCAGGCACTTGTTCGAGTAGCCCCATTCGTTGTCGTACCAGCTCACGAGCTTCACGAACGTGCCGTCCAGCGCAATACCGGCTTCGGCGTCGAAGATCGAGGTGCGCGGGTCGCCGCGGAAGTCGGTGGCGACCACCTTGTCTTCGGTGTAGCCCAGCACGCCCTTGAGCGCGCCTTCGCTCTGTGCCTTCATTTCGGCGCAGATTTCCTTGTACGAGGCTTCCTTCTCCAGCTCGACCACGAGGTCGACCACCGACACGTCGGAGGTCGGCACGCGGAAGCTCATGCCGGTGAGCTTCTTGTTGAGTTCGGGGATCACCACGCCCACGGCCTTGGCCGCGCCGGTGCTCGAGGGAATGATGTTTTCCAGGATGCCGCGGCCGCCGCGCCAGTCCTTGTTGCTCGGGCCGTCGACGGTCTTCTGCGTGGCGGTGGCGGCGTGCACGGTGGTCATCAGGCCGCGCTTGATGCCCCACTTGTCGTGCAGCACCTTGGCCAGCGGCGCCAGGCAGTTGGTGGTGCAGCTGGCGTTGCTGATGATGGCTTCGCCGGCGTACTTCTTGTCGTTCACGCCGTAGACGAACATGGGGGTGTCGTCCTTGGACGGAGCCGACAGGATCACCTTCTTCGCGCCCGCATCGATGTGCTTCTGCGCCGTTTCCTTCGTGAGGAAGAGGCCGGTCGATTCGAGCACGATGTCGGCGCCGACTTCGTTCCACTTGAGCTGCGACGGGTCGCGCTCTTGCGTGAGGCGGATCTTCTTGCCGGCGACGATCAGCGTGTTGCCTTCGACCGAGACTTCACCCTTGAAGCGGCCATGCACCGAGTCGTACTGGAGCATGTAGGCGAGGTAGTCGGGCTCGAGCAAGTCGTTGATGGCAACGATCTCGATGTCGTTCTTGAAGTTCTGCACCGCTGCGCGCAGCACGTTGCGACCGATGCGGCCGAAGCCGTTGATACCGAGTTTGATAGCCATCTGACTTGCTCCTAAGGTTGAAAAATTGGTGATCGGACGGGAAGAAGTACCGAGGGACGATCAGTCCCGCAGCGCCGCTTCCACGGTGGCGGCGACGTTCTCCGCCGTGAATCCGAAATGTTTGAACAGCTCCGGCGCCGGTGCCGATTCGCCGTACGTGTCGATGCCGACGACGGCCGCGCAGCCGTACTTCCACCAGCCGCCGGTGCAGCCCATCTCGACGGCGATGCGCGGAATCTTCTTTGGCAGCACGGCCTTCTTGTAGGCGACATCCTGGCGGTCGAAGGTGGTGGTCGAGGGCATCGACACCACGCGCACTGCGATCTTCTTGGCGGCCAGGAGCTTCTGGGCAGCCAGCGCGAGCGGCACTTCGGAACCGGTGGCGATGATGACGGCGGCCGTCTTCTTGCTCTTGAGGCCCACGGTCTCGGGCTCGGACAGCACGTAGGCGCCACGGCTGATGTCGCCGAGTTCGCTCTTCGGTGCGTAGGCGATGTTCTGGCGGCTCAGCAGCAGCGCGGTCGGGCGCGACTGGTTCTGCAGGGCCACGGCCCAGGCCACGGCGGTTTCGGCCGTGTCGCCCGGACGCCAGACGTCCAGGTTCGGAATCAGGCGCAGCGAGGCGGCGTGCTCGATCGACTGGTGCGTCGGGCCGTCTTCGCCGAGGCCGATGGAGTCGTGCGTGAACACGTGGATCACGCGGCGCTTCATGAGCGCGGCCATGCGGATGGCGTTGCGGCTGTAGTCGCTGAAGGTGAGGAAGGTGCCGCCGTAGGGGATGTAGCCGCCATGCAGCGCCACGCCGTTCATGATGGCCGCCATGCCGAACTCGCGCACGCCGTAGTTGATGTGGCGGCCGATGGTGCCGTGCGGCACTTCGGCCGGAGCTTCGGGCTTGGCTTCGTCTTCGGCGCCTTGCTTGGCCGGGACGGCCGGCACGTTCATGACCACGGCACCGGTCTTTGCGTCGAAGCGCAGGGCGGCGGTGCTCTTGGTGTTGGTGAGGTTCGAGCCGGTCAGGTCGGCGCTGCCGCCGAGCATTTCGGGCAGCGCGGCCGTGAAGGCTTCCAGCGCGAGCTGGCTGGCCTTGCGGCTGGCGACGGTCTCGCCCTTGGTGTGGGCGGCGACCACGGTGTCGAAGGCGACCTGGTGGAAGTTCTTGGGCAGCTCGCCCTTCATGCGGCGGGTGAACTCGCCGGCCAGGTCGGGGAAGGCCACGGCGTAGGCGGCGAACTTCTCGTTCCAGGCGGCTTCGGTCTTGGCGCCGGCGTCCTTGTGGTCCCAGTCGGCGTACACCTCGGCCGGGATTTCGAAGGCGGGGTAGGGCCAGCCGATGGCTTCGCGGGTGAGGGTGATTTCCTCGGCGCCGAGCGCCTCGCCGTGCGCCTTGGCGGTGCCCGCGCGGTTCGGGCTGCCCTTGCCGATGGTCGTCTTGCAGATGATCAGCGTGGGCTTGGATTCTTCCTTCTTCGCCTTGGCGATGGCCTTGGACACGTCCTTGGCGTCGTTGCCGTCGATCGGGCCGATGACGTTCCAGCCGTAGGCCTTGAAGCGCTCTTCGGTGTTGTCGATGAACCAGGGCTTCACCTGGCCGTCGATGCTGATGCCGTTGTCGTCGTACAGCGCGATCAGCTTGTTCAGGTGCCAGGCGCCGGCCAGGGCGCAGGCTTCGTGGCTGATGCCTTCCATCATGCAACCGTCGCCGAGGAAGGCGTAGGTGTGGTGGTCGACGATGTCGTGGTTCACCTTGCCATCTTGGCGGTTGAACTCGGCCGCGAGCAGCTTTTCAGCCAGTGCGAAGCCGACCGCGTTGGTGATGCCCTGGCCCAGCGGGCCGGTGGTGGTTTCCACGCCGGGGGTCACGTCGACTTCGGGGTGGCCGGCGGTCTTGCTGTGGAGCTTGCGGAAGTTCTTGATCTCGCCGATCGGGAGGTCGTAGCCCGTGAGGTGCAGCACCGAATACAGCAGCATCGAGGCGTGGCCGTTGGAGAGCACGAAGCGGTCGCGGTCGAACCAGTGCGGGTTGGCCGGGTTGTAGCGCAGGTGATCGCCCCAGAGTGCGACGGCCATGTCGGCCATGCCCATCGGTGCACCGGGATGGCCGGAATTTGCTTGTTGGACGGCATCCATAGCCAGAGCGCGGATTGCGTTGGCCATCAGGGCGTGGTTTGCCATGTGCGGTGGACTTTCGGAGGGAAAAGGAAAGGGTTGGGGTCGGGAGAACCCGCGATTTTACCGGGCGAGCCCCAACCCGCCTCGATACGGGCCGAACACCCGACTGATGTTCTCTTGTGCACCGGCCGGCTGCTAGAGTTGCCACCCATGCATGGGCTGCACCTCACCGCCGATCTCCACGACTGCCGATGCGGTCTTCAATGGCTCACCGACGGGCCCGCGCTGGGCGCGGTATGCATCAAGGCGGTGACAGCCGCGGGGCTGCAGGCGGTGGGCAAGATCGTCCATTCCTTTCCCGCCACGGCGCAAGGACCAGGCGGGGTGACGACGACAGTGCTGCTGGCCGAATCGCACCTGTGCATCCACACCTGGCCCGAGCAGCGCGGCGTGACGCTCGACGTGTACGTGTGCAATTTCGGCGGCGACCATTCGGCCAAGGCGCATGCGCTGATGGAGTGCCTCGTGTCGCTGTTCCAGCCAAGTCACAGCGAACGCAACGAGCTGCAACGCGGCCGCATCGCAGCGTGAGCACCCCGGCTTCCGTGCGGGCGATGATCCTGGCCGCCGGCCGCGGCGAGCGCATGCGGCCGCTGACCGACGCGACGCCCAAGCCCCTGCTCGAAGTGCGCGGCAAGCCGCTGATGCAGTGGCCCATGGAAGCGCTGGCCGCGGGCGGGTTCACCGAACTGGTGGTCAACACCGACTGGCTGGGTGCGCAGATCTCGTCCCGCTTCGGCGTGAATCCCTTGCTGGACGGGCACAGCGCGCTATCGATTTCATACTCCGACGAGGGCCGCGACTTCGGCGGCGCGCTGGAGACGGTCGGCGGCATCGTCCGCGCGCTGCCGCTCTTGGGCGAGGTGTTCTGGATCGCGGCAGGCGACGTTTTCGCACCCGATTTCCGCTTCACGCAAGCTTCGGTCGACCGTTTCCTGGACAGTGGCAAGCTGGCGCACCTGTGGCTGGTGCCGAACCCGGCGCACAACCTCAAGGGCGATTTCGGCCTCTCCGCCGAAGGCCTGGCGCTCAACACGGCCCCCGAGAAATACACCTTCTCGACCATCGGCCTCTACCGCGCTGCGCTGTTCGCGCCGCCGTACTGCGCCATCCCGCCCGGCAACCCGGCCGGCGTCAAAGCCCCATTGGCGCCGATCCTGCGGGCCGCCATGGACAATGAACTCGTGAGCGCCGAGCTCTACACCGGCCCCTGGACCGATGTGGGAACCCCCGAACGGCTTGCCCAACTGAACACCACGCCAAGATGACCTCCGCAGACACCACCACGATCTACGCCGAGCGCCGCGCGCGCCTCGCCTCGCACCTGGGCAAGGACGGCATCGCCATCATCCCGACCGCCCCCGAGCGCCCGCGCAACCGCGACACCGACTTCCTGTATCGCCACGACAGCTATTTCTATTACCTGACCGGCTTCACCGAGCCGAACGCCTGGCTGGTGCTGGCCGGCGACGGCCGCGCCACGCTGTTCTGCGCGCCGAAAGACATGGAGCGCGAGATCTGGGACGGCTACCGCCTCGGCCCCGAAGCGGCGCCCGCGGCGCTCGGCATCAACGAGGCCTTTTCCGCAGCCGATCTCGACGCGAAGCTGCCCAAGCTGCTGGAGAACCGCTCGACCGTGTGGTTTCCGTTCGCGATCCACAAGGGCCTGGAAACCCGCATCGACGGCTGGCTGCAGTCGGTGCGCGCGCGCGTGCGCTACGGCGCGCTGTGCCCCGAGGAACAGCGCGACCTGTGCGGACCGCTCGACGAGATGCGTTTGATCAAGGACGCGCACGAGCAGGACATCATGCGGCGCGCCGCGCAGATCAGCGCCCGCGCCCACGTGCGCGCGATGCAGCTGTCGTCCCGCATGCTGCGCGAGGGCAAGGACGTGCGCGAGTACCACCTCGATGCCGAGCTGCTGCACGAATTCCGCTTCGGCGGCTCGCAGTACCCGGCGTACTACTCCATCGTCGCGGCCGGCGCCAACGCCTGCGTGCTGCACTACCGCGCCGACGCGGCGCCGCTGCGCAAAGGCGAGCTGGTGCTCATCGACGCGGGCTGCGAGCTCGACGGCTACGCGAGCGACATCACCCGCACCTTCCCGGCCGACGGCAAGTTCACCGGCCCGCAGCGGGCGCTGTACGACCTGGTGCTCGCGAGCCAGGACGCTTCTGCCGCCGCCACCAAGGCCGGCAACCGCTTCACCGATCCGCACGACGCCGCGGTGCGCGTGCTCGCGCAGGGCATGCTCGACTTCGGCCTGCTCGACAAGAACAAGGTCGGCAGCCTCGACGACGTGATCGATTCGCGCGCCTACTTCCAGTTCTACATGCACCGCACCGGCCACTGGCTCGGCATGGACGTGCACGACTGCGGCAGCTACGTGGAGCCGACGCAAGTCGGCGAAGTGAGCGAGCGCAAGGATCCGCTGTCGAACGAAGTCATCAAGAACCGCCCGAGCCGCATCCTGCAGCCCGGCATGGTGCTGACGCTGGAGCCCGGCATCTATGTGCGGCCCGCCGAGGGCGTGCCCGAACAGTTCCACAACATCGGCATCCGCATCGAGGACGACGCGATCGTCACGGCCACGGGCTGCGAACTCATTTCGCGCGGCGTGCCGGTGAAGGCGGATGAGATCGAGGCGTTGATGCGGGCCTGACCCGCGGCGGCGACTTCGGTGTCGCGCACGCGGGCCCTCCTGTGCATGTTCGAGCGATAGAACCCAACCCGTGGCGAGGCGGTAGCTGGAGAAGCGACGGGGTCAGACAAGAAACATGCTCATCGAAGCCCGATGCCCGAGTCCATGGCGGCCTGCCGGGCTTTTCTCACCCCAAGCGACCGCTAGGCGCCCAAGACCTTCAACACCCAGGCCGGCTGCCGCGAAGCGTGCCTGTGGACCTGGCCGCCAACGACCGATGCAACCAGTTGCGGGCCGCCCAGTTCGACATCTGCGCCGTCGAACAACATCGCAAGCTGCACCTGTCGCACCGCCAACCGCAAGTGCTCGACGGTGCGCGGGTAGCGCGCCAGGATCCTGTCCACCGGAACGCTGTGGCCCCCTTCACTCACGCGTTGCTGGACTCGCGTGAGCAGCCGACGCGGCTCGTCGACGCACACCACGTACAGCACCAAGTCGAAGCCGCGCGCCTGCGCATCGGCAATGAGTTGCAGCTTGGAGGGATGCGAAAACACCGTCTCGCTCACGAACGAACGCTGTTCCTGCAGGCAAGCCTCGCGCGCGCCGTCGGCCCAGGCACGGGCGGCCTCGGAGCGCTTGAGCGCGTGGCGGATGTGGCCGAGCTGCTCGCGCTCGTGGACATCGGCATTGATGAACGGCAACTGCGGATAGCGCGGCTGGATCAGATAGCGATACAGCGTCGACTTGCCGGCTCCGTTGGGTCCGGCAATCAGATGAAACACCGGCATGCGGGGCGAGGCTCTCTGGCCCTCAGGCCGCCTTGCGCGACCGAGGGGCAGGGACGGCCTTGGCCCGGTTCTCGGCCACGGCGGCCTGGGCACGCTGGGCCAGCACGCCCGATTGCGCCAGCGCGAGCACATGGTCATGCAGCGCCCCGAGCTCGGGCGACAGGGCGGTGGGCGACGCCTCGGTCACGTAGGGAGGCGATTCCTCGCGTGCGATCAGCGCCTGGCTGTCCTGCACCGTCAGGCCCGCGCGTTCGAGCGCGCGCCCCAACGTTGCCCAGTATTCGATCTGGCTCGCGACAGAGCGGCGCATGGGCTGGGCGGCATCGCGCGCCTTGTCGACGAGCGATGCCGGCAGCTTGACGGAAGCGAAGGCAGTGGGTGCGGCCATGAAATATCTCCTGATTGGCGCATTTTGCGCCAGTCCGGAAAACCAGGCCGCCCGTGCGCCTACTTTGCCTGCAGCAGCGCGCCGGCTTCGAGCAGCACCAGTTCGTTGTCGTCCGCCTTGTTCGGTTCGCGGCTGCTGGAGAACGGCAGGTTGTTGTCGTTGCCGACCACGATGTGCGTGGCATCGACCACGTCGACGTTCTCGATGGTGAAGAACGGGAACTTGAGCACGCCATCGTTCAGCGGCTTGCGCGCGAGCTTGTCCGGATCGGCGATGTTCAGCAGGTCGATGTAGCCGATCTTGCGCACCGCGCCGCCCACGTTCGCGTCGCTCAGCTCGACCTTGTAGACACGCTTGAACTTCGCGATGTCGTGAAAGCAATCGGTGCGCTTCTGGCCTTCGGGGCAGGCCTTGTCGCTCGTGCCTTCGCCGTTGTCGCGTTCGATGATGAGGCCCGTGGTGCTGTCGATCATGTTGAAGTCGCCGATGGCGTTGCCGTTGGCTTCGAGCACGTACTTCCAATGGCGGCCCGTCCACTTTTCCGAAGCCACGTCGAACTCCAGAACGCGCAGCGCTTCCTTGCCATCGACGCGTTCGTAATCCTTGGCCTCGGCGTTCCACACCGGGCCTTCGAGCAACGCATAGAGCTTGCTGCCGTCCTTGGAAGACGCCATGCCTTCGAAGCCCTTGGAACGCTTGATCTGGAAATCGACCGCGCCGCCCGGCACGCCCGGCGTGGTGACTGCGGGGTGATCCGGCGATCGCACGGCCTTGCCGTCGACCTGCGTGTCGAACACCGCGAGCACCTTGCCCTTCAGGTCGGCCTTGATGAGAAACGGGCCGAACTCCTCGCCGATCCACAGCGCGCCGCCGGCGAACTGGAAGCTCTCGGGGTCGAAGTCCGAACCCGTCAGGTAGCGCTGCTTGGTGCCTTCGTGGACGATGCGGAACGGCACCTTCTTGTCGGGGTCGTGCAGGAAGATGGTGTTCAGTCGATTGAACTTGCCGCTCTTGAAGTCCACCTTGTAGTGGTTCAGGTAGAGCATGAAGTCGGGCGAGTTGGCCTTCGCGCCAGCGCCGTTGTCGGTGAGGATCCAGAACGAGCCGTCGTCCATCTTCTTGATGCCCGAGTGGCCCTGCAGCGGCTGGCCCTTGAAAGGCACCGAGACACCGGTGCCGCGGCCGCCCGAAAGCCCTTCGACCGTGCCCAGCGCCTCGACGCGCTTGCCCGAGGTGAACTTGCCGCTGACCTGCAGGTCGGCCGGTGCGTCCTTCGGTGCGGCGACGAAGCTCTGCGCGGGCAGCACGGCGTGGCCGGCGAGCGTGGCGGGGAAGGCGGTCTGTGCGGCCGCGCTGCCGCAAGCGAACGCGGTGGCAAGGGCGATGAAAGAGAGGGAGGCGATACGCGTCATGGGCAGAAGAAAGGTTTCAGTCGAAACGCGAGACCATGCCGACCATGCATGACGTGACAGTGACATCCGTGACGCCCGATGTGGGTCTGCGATCAACCACAAGCACCGTTCGGGCTGAGCTTGTCGAAGCCTCGCGCCGCGCTTCGACAAGCTCAGCGAGAACGGCTCTGTCGTCGAAGACCAGACATGCGAGAGCTACGGTGCGATGTCCACCGTCACTTCGCGCGATTCGGCGCGGCCCTGGTCATCGACTGCGCGCAGCACATAGCGCCGTCCTGAATCAGCCATGTCCGGCATCCAGGTGATGCCTTCGCCGGGCGATGCCTTGCCGATCAGCGCGTCGTCGGCAAACCAGTAGATCGTCTGCGTACCCGCCGCCGCTTCGGCGCGCAGCACGATCGGCTCCGGCTTCTTCACGCGCAGCGTGTGCCGCACGCCGCGCAGGGGCGAGGTGATGAGCGGCGCGGTTTCCGAGGCCTCGCCCTTCTCGCAGCCATCGGTCGGCAAGCTCGCGCGCGGCAGGCCGGCCTGGCGGAACAGCCGCCGCATGTCGCTGCCCCATTGCTCGACGACCTGCTGGCGCGCGTTGGGCTGCGGCCCGCACACCACCTTGCCTGTCGTCTCGTCGACCCACACGGCGCGGTGCAGGTTGCTCACCTGGATCGGCGACTTGCCCGCGATGAACCATGTCGTGGTGCGCACCGGGCACAGCGCATCGGGCAACCCTCCCGTCGCGGTGCACACCTCGATCTGCCGCAGATCGGCCGGCTGCCGCGTCGCGATCTCGCCGGGGTCCAGCCGCTCGGCGCGCAGCGCGTCGACCATGCGCAGGAACAGCGGCGCGGCCGCATCGACGCCCACCAGCGCAGGGTTGCTCGTGCCGTCGAAATTGCCGACCCACACCACGAGCACATGGCGGCCGAACACGCCCGCGGTCCACGCATCGCGAAAGCCCCACGACGTGCCCGTCTTCCATGCGATGGCAGGGCGCGCGGGCTGCGTGGTGTCGGGGCGCGGCGTGTGGCGCAGCATGTCCAGCGTGATGAAAGACGCCTCTTCGCTCAGCAGGCGCAGCGGCTGCGCGGGCCGCTCATCAGGCGCGGGCTGCGTGTAGCGAATCGGCTGCGAGATGCCGCCGTTCGCCAGCGTGGCGTAGAGGCCCGCAAGCTCCTCGGGCGTGACCTCGCCGCCGCCCAGCACCAGCGCGAGGCCGTAGTGCGATTCGCTTTGCAGCTTCTGCACGCCCGCGAGCCGCATGAAGTCGTAGAGACCCGGCTTCGACAGCTTCGCGGCGACGGCCACCGCCGGGATGTTGCGGCTGCGAATCAGCGCCTCTTGCGCGGGCAGGGGGCCCGCGAAGCGGTGGTCGAAGTTCTCGGGCGTGTAGGGGCCGAAGGAAGTCGGCGCGTCCTTCAGCATCGTCTTCGGGTGCAGCAGCCCCTGGTCGAGCGCGAGCGCGTAGATGAAGGGCTTGAGCGTGGACCCGGGCGAGCGCTTGGCCTGCGTGCCGTTGACCTGCCCCGCGATCGCGTCGTTATGCCAGTCGGCCGAGCCGATCAGCGCGCGCACCTGCATGGTCGAGGCATCGAGCAGCAGCGCGCTCGCGTTGGTCATGCCCACGTCGGCATGCGTGCGCAGGTACTGGCCCATCACGCGTTCGAGCGTGGCCTGCATGCGCAGGTCGATGGTGGTGCGCACTTCCTGCACGCCCCGCTCCTGCGCGAGCAGCATGTCGGTGGCGTGCGGCGCGAGAAAGGGGAGGCTGCCGCGCGACTGTGCCGAGAGCGCGAGCTGCGCATCGGGCGCATGCTGCTTCGCGGTCGGATCGCGATCGGCCCACAGCGCCCACAGGCGTTCGCGCGCCGATTGCAGCTCGGCATTGCGGCCGCGCTCGGCGATGCGCTTGACGGGGTTCTGCGGAATCACCGCGAGCGTCAGCGCTTCGGGCAGGCTGAGCTTGGCGGCGTCCTTGCGAAAGTAGATGAGGCTCGCGGCCTGCACGCCTTCGATGTTGCCGCCGTAGGGCGCCGTGTTGAGGTACGCCTCGAGGATCTCGCGCTTGCCGAAGCGTGCCTCCAGCCAGAGCGCCGCGCCGATCTGCGCGATCTTGCCCAGCGCCGTGCGGCTGTCGATGCCGTAGACGCGGCGCGCGAGCTGCATCGTGAGCGTCGAGCCGCCCTGCCTGCGCTCGCCGCTCGCGATGCGCCATGCGCTGCGTACCAGCGCGGCGGGGTTGACGCCGGGGTGCGCGTAGAAGCGGCGGTCTTCGTAGAGCAGGACGGCATCGACCAGCGTTGGTGAGATGCGGTCGAGCGGCACCCAGAGGCGGTATTGCTCGTCGCCCGCGAGCGTGAGGCGCAGCAACTCGCCACCTTGCGCGTACACCGCGCGCGAGCTGCCGACGGTTTCGCTCAGGGGCGCGTGCGGCCAGAAGCGCAGCAGGACCAACAGCATGGCCGCGACTGCCAAGACGACCAGCGACTTCCGCCCTCTCCCTGTCCTACTCCCTCTCCCTCTGGGAGAGGGGTGGGGTGAGGGCAGCGGCGATGAATCAAACGCAGTGGTCATGGTGGGGCCGAGCCCTCACCCTAACCCTCTCCCAGAGGGAGAGGGGACAAGAGAAGAGGGAGCGGGGCAGAGCTCTGCTTGGTCAATTGGCCACCACCTGGAAGCGCGCACCCGCCGAGCGCGAATACACGCGCCGGTCGTACATCGCTTCGCCGTACGCGGCCGGCACCACGAAGTCACCCACGTTGGTCGCGCGCGCCTTGTAGGTCACTTCGAGCAGGTTCTTGTCGACGGCACCGTAGAACACGACACGGTCTTCGCGGATGTCGGCGTACTGCACCTTCCACGAACCGCCGCCGCCCAGGCGCTTCTTCCAGATCGGCGCATCGGCATTGGCTTCCTCGTCGTCGCCCACGGCCTGCAGCACCGGCTCCAGGCCACCGGGCAGCAGGTCGACCAGCGCCACGTCGTTGAGCTGCGCGCGCTCCAGGCTGCGCACGCGCACCCGCACCGTGACCTCTTCGCCGAGCTTGGCCTTGGTGATCGGGTTGCCCTTGGCATCGAGCACTTCATGGAAGATCTCGAGGCCCTGGTTCACCGGCGTGGTGGGCACGTTGCGCTCGAAGCCCTGTTCGGCCCAGCTGTAGTACAGATTGAAGTCGCTGTCGTTCGACAGCTTGAGCTTCGCCGTGCCGGCCGGCACCGCGGCACGCGTGATCGGGTTCACCGAGCCAAGCGCCAGCGCCGCGACCTGCCCTTGCGCGTTGACGCTCTGCGCCGTCAGCTTGCCTTCGGCGTTCTGCGCCACCGCTTCGAAGTACGCATCGACCGCGAGCAGCATCGAGGCCGACGACAGACTGTTGTACCAACCGTCGCGCACCATCGCACCCATGCCTTCCCACACTTCCGGCTTCAGCGTCTTCAGGCGCGAAGGGAAGTGACGGCCCACCAGGTGCAGCGTCATGCTGTCGTGCACCAGCGGGTCGTAGTAGGCGCCCCAGACGTTGCGGCGCTGCTTCTTCTCGGTGCGCGCGAGCAGGTCGGACCACACCGGGTTCAGCAGCTCGTTGGCCACCTGCTCCTGCTTCACGAGCTGGTAGCTCGCGGCCAGGTACACGGCGCCGAGGTCGTCGCTCCAGCCTTGCGTCTGCTTGTTGCGCCAGGCTTCGCGCAGGTTGGCCAATGCGGCCGGCGCGATGATGCCCTGGCGTGTGAGCAGGTAGGCCGCCTGCGTGCGCTGGCGCCAGCCGTCCAGCGAGGTGTCGCCGCTGCCGAGCCAACCCTGCAGGTAGGTGTTGGCCTTCTGCAGCAGGTCTTGCGGCACGGGCAGCTTGTGGTCCTTGGCTTCGATGAGCAAGTGCACCGCATAGAGCGTCGCGAAGGGATCGGTGCCCGCGCCAGGCCACAGCGAGAAGCCGCCATCGGCCGTCTGCCGTGCGCGCAGTTGCACGAGGTAGCGCTCGAAGGTCTTGCGCGCCTCGGGCATCGGGCCCTGTTCCGGCGTGCGGCCGCGCGCCATTTCCTTCACCAGCTCGGGTCGACCCGACAGCAGCACGGCCGGGAAGGTCTGGCTCGTGATCTGCTCGGTGCAGCCGTGCGGGTAGACCTCCAGGTACTGCATGAGCCCGGTTGCGAAGGCCCACGGCGCAGCCGACACCGCGACATCGCTCTTGCGGAAGTTCGGATACAGGTCGGCCTTGCTGCTCAACTCGCCGGCGCGCTGGAAGCTGCCCGCCTGCACCATCGTGACGAACGGCGACGCAGGCCGCACGCTCACTTCGGTCGAGAGGCGCGCACTGAAGGTCTTGTGCGTGGAGGTGAACACCAGCGCCGACGAACCCAGCACCGCCTGCTCGCCCGGCTTGGCGCGCACGTTGAACTTGGTGCTGGCTTCGCCGCGCTCGTTGACCTTGAGCATCTGCGTCGCATCGCCCACCACTTCGAGCCCGCCCGAGGCGGTAAGCGTGAGCGCGATGGGCACGTCCTTGCCCGAACCCACGATGTTGTTCGCGAGGCCCACGCCCACTTCGACCGTGTCGCCGGGCGCCATTGCGAGCGGCGCGTTCGGCAGGATCACCATGTCGCCGCGCACCACGGTGCGGGTGCTCTTGGCGGCGGTGGTTTCGTCGTTCACCGCGACGGCCATCACGCGCAGGCTGCCGTTGAAGCTCTCGGGCACGGTGTAGCTGAACTCGCGGCTGCCGTTCACGTCGACCAGCCCTGACCAATAGGCCACCGGCTTGTCGCGCTTGCGCTTGAACGGATTCAGGTGCTTGCCGAGCTCGCCTTCGCCGTCGCCGCCGGGCGCTGCGCCCTGCATGAGCTTCTTGAACTCCGGCAGGATCAGGTCGAGGGTCTGCAAGGTGCCCACTTCGAGCGCGCGCTTCTGGAAGAAGTGCTTGAGCGGATCGGGCGTCTTGTAGCGCGCCACCTGCAGGATGCCTTCGTCCACCGCGAACAGCACGGCACGCGTGGGCTTGTCGCTGGTGAGCTTCATCTTCACCGTCTGGCCAGGCTTCACCAGTTCGCTGCTGGTGAGCTGCAGGTTGGCGGTGCGCTTGGCCAGGCTGGTGGCGAAGGGGATGACGCCGTACGACAGCGGGCTCATGTAGACCTCGTCCGAGGCCGGGTCGCGCACGAAGTGCACGTTGATGTAGCCGGTGCCTTCGAAGTCCTTGGGCAGCGTGATCTTCTGCACCGAGGCGGTCTTGTCGGTCTTGAACCACGCGTGGGCATAGACCTTGTCGCGCTCGATGGTGATGAGGCCCGCGCCCACATACGGCGCACGGATGCTCACCTCGATCTCCTGGCCCGGCTCGTAGTCCTTGCGGTCGAGCGTGAGCTGCAGTTCGGCGTTGCGGTCCAGCGAGCGCGAGACGTTCGCGTTGCCAGCGACGCTGTACTCGACCCGGTTCAGCTCCAGCCCGCCCGCATTGCGCACCACGTAGGCGAAGTTGCCGGGCGTGGCGGTGTTGAGCGCGATGGTGTTGCCCGCCGCGACGATGGCCAGCGGCTTCTCGTCGATCACGATTTCCTTCTTGCGCGATTCGTAGCGGTAGAGGCCGTTGTCCTGCTTCACGAGCACCGACAGCACCTTGCGCTCCACGCGCTCGATCTTCAGGTCGTCCACGGCCGTCTTCTTGGCCTGCGGGTCGATCGCGATCACGGTCGCGTTGCGCGCGGCGCCCTTGCTCACATAGCTGGTGTCGCCATCGACCTTCACGCCCACGAGGTACGGCATGTCGCTCACCAGCGTCTGGGCTTCCGCCGACACGCTGCGCCCGCCTTCGGGCTCGAATGCCTTGGCAAGCACGTGCACCTGGTAGGTGGCGGCGTCGAAGCGCGAGAGGCGCAGGTCGAACTCGGCCTTGCCCTCGGCGCTGGTCTGCACGCTGCCCAGGTCGTCGACCTGCTTCTCGGTGGCGCGCTGCGGATCGAAGAAAGCGTAGTCGGCAAACGCGCGGAACACCGGGAAAGCCGGGCTCAGCGTGAGCGTGCCTTCGACCTTGCGGTCGGGCGCGGGCGTGCCGAAGAGGTTCTGCACGTCGACGAGCGCCTTCAGGTCCTTGGGCTTGACCCAGCCTTCGGCGACTTCGCTGCTGAGCTTGGCGACGACCTTGGTGCGGTCGGGCAGGAACTCCTGCACCTTCACCGTGGTGCCGCCGATCAGCAGGCCCTCCACCTCGGGGTTGCCGGGCGACGACTCGCGCGGCAGGTAGAGGTTGACGGTGTAGTTGCCGGTGGGCGAGGTGTCCTGCGTGGTGTGGGCGATTTCCGCCGCGCCACCAGGGCCGAGCTTGAGCTTCTCGCGGCGCACGCTGAGGCCGCGCGCATCGATGATCTCGGCCTCGAGCGGCAGGTCGCGCAGCGACGTAGCCCAGTTGCCGGCCTTCACCATCATCGCGATGTGCATGGTGTCGCCCGGGCGGTAGATGCCGCGGTCGCTGAACACGTAGGCCGTCATCTGGTTTGGCACGCCGGCCGCGCGCAGGCCGCCGACGTCGAAGCGAGAGATGTCGAGCGTGCGGTCGGTGCGGTTGAAGGGCAGGAAGCTCAGGTCGCCGTCCTTGCGCACGACAAGCACCACCGGCGCCTTCTCGCGCTGGTAGCCCGCGAGGTTCGGCAGCTTGGCGGCGCCCGTTGCATCGGTGGATTGCGACGCGACGATCATGCCGTTGCGCCCCCACACCTCGACCAATGCGCCTGCCACCGGCTGGCCGTTGGCGATGCTCTGCACGAACACGTCGCGCGTGCCGTCGAGCGACTTCTTCGCGACGATGCCGAGATCCGTGACCAGCACCAGGCGCTGGTCCTTCTGGTCTTCGGGGTTGCCGCTTTCAGGATCGCCTTCGCCCTCGGACTGTTGCTCTTCCTGCTGTTCTTCCTCGGGCTGCGCCTGTGCAGCCTCACCCTCGCCCGCTTCCGGCTTCTTCTTGGCCTTGGGGTCGTAGCCCTGCACCTTGAGCAGGAACACGCCGCGGCGGTCGGCCACGTCGCTGCGCAGGTACTCGGCGAAGTCGACCGTCTCGTAATGCGCCTTGCCGGCGGGAATGCTGAGCGGAATCTCCTTCTGAAAGCGGTCCACGAGGTTGTCCGACTGCAGGCCACCGTAGAACTGCGGATGTGCGAAGTCGCCGTTGGTCTGCGTGACCAGATGCTGCAGTTGCTGCGGCAGCAGGCGGCCGATTTCCAGGCGGATGCCGGGCAGGTCGCGCACCAGGATCGGCAGCTTGCGTTCACCCGAAAGCGCGAGCAGCGAGCCCTGACTCATGATGGTGAGCTCGGGCGCGAAGGTCTTGAGCAATCGGATGTCCTGCCGCGCGGCGCCAAGCTGGTAGCCGCCCGGTGTCTTCAAGCCCTTGGCCACGCGCACCAAGAGGTAGCGGCCGCCCTCGGCTTGCGGAAGGCGGAAGCTGACCATCTCGGTCACTTCACGCTCGCTGGCGATGGGCTGCAAGGTGATCTTCTTCGCGCGGCGCAGCACGGCGTCGGTGACCTTCGCCGGATCGGCGGACCAATCGAACTTCTCGTCCGGGTCGCCCTTGGCTTCTTCCGTGACGGGCAAGAGCCAGGCCTGCACCACGCGCGCCATTTCGCGCTCGTGCACCGGCATCGATGCGGTGACGTGCATCACATGCTCCGGCTCGCCGTTCTCGCCGGTGACGATGGTCGGGTCGATGCTCGAGATGTCGAGGCTGAAGAGGCCGGGGATGTCGACCGCGCGCGAGATGTCGTTGCGCTGGGCCGGGCCGCCCTTCTGTGCAACGGCGCCGGCAGTGAGGCTCAGCACGACGGGGCGCGTCTTCTCGGGAATGGGCAGCGGCTCGGACTGCAAGGTGGCGGTGAGGCGCAGCTTGTCGTAGCTGACGGTGAACTTCTCGCTCGCGCACTTGCCCACGCTGAAGATCGAGGTGCCGCAGGCCTGGTCATAGGTCAGCACCAGGCGCTTTTCGAATTCGGCCGTGTTCACGGGGTGAGAGAAGCGCACCTGGAAGAGCGCACGCCGCACGTTGGCCTGCACCGGGTCTTGATAGAACTCCGCGCCCGCGATGCGCGCGTTGAATTCGGGCGAGGTGAACTCGTACTTGCGCTGTTCGATCTCGATGTGCGGCGCGAGGGCGTCTTTCCCAAGCTGCACTTTGTAGGGCTGGCCGACCGGCCAATCCTGCGTGGGCAGGAATTCGAGCTTCTTCTGGCTGCTCCACGTCCAGCGCCCGGCAATGGCGGGTTCGATGCTGACGCCGGCCGCCTCCTGGCCGATGCGCGCGATCGGCGCGACCGAGGCGGAGAAGTTGATGACGACCGGATTCGGCCCCTTGTCGTTTTCGATCTGCGTGCGCGGCGGCGGCACGATCTGCGCGGTGGAAACGACCGGCTCGACGCGGTCGGGCGTGAGGCCGTGCCACCACTTCATCACATGCGGGCTGGCGAACCAACCGGCGAGCACCAGAAGCGCCAGCACCAATACCCAAGCTAGTCGCTGCTGCAACCACTGCAGCCCGAGAAGAAGAAACGCCCCCACGATGCGCAGCCACCCCGGGGGTCGCCAGGAACCGACGATTCCGCGTGCCAGAGGACGCAGAAAACCGAGCGCACGGCTGAGGCCGGTGAAGAGCACGTCGCTCAGCGACGCGAGTTTTCGATTGGCAACTTGAAGCATGGAAGCTCCCCCGATGTTTTTGTTGGCGCCTGGCAGTCTCTTGCCGGCGTGTGAAACCACGGCGCTGTGTGTGAAGTCTGCGTGAAAACTGCACAGGGCCCGCGCACCGGCCCGGTTCCGATCAGAAAGAAAGAGCGGGCTTGTTCACCATCAGCCAGAACACGATGGCCATGGCGACGAAGGCCGGATAGCCGAGCCACTCCCAATAACGTTGATAACGCGCATACAGCGGCGGCAGCGGCGCGGCATCGCGATGCGCCTGCCCGGCCATCGCCGCCATGCGGATCTGCAGCCACACCACCGGCAACCAGCAGATGCCCGCGAACACGAAGAGCCCCAGCGACACCGAAAGCCATGGCGTCGAAAGCGGCCAGCCCGCCATGTGCGCCAGCGCGAAGCCGGTGGCCGGCTGCAGGATGACCGTGGGCGTGGTGAACCACCAGTCCGCGCGCACCACCAGCCGACTCACCACCGCCTGCGCCGGCACGCTGCCGCTGCGGTTGGCGAAGAACATGTAGAACGCCGACCCCAGCCCCGTGCCGACCATCAGCACGCTGGAGACGATGTGCAGCCACTTGAGGACGAGGTAGGTGTTCATGGCGTGGTGCGCCGGTGCAGGTACCAGAGCAGCGCGGCGATGGGCAGGTTCTTGAGCAATGGGCCGAGCGGGTGCAGCCACAGGCTGGGCTGCAGGAAGGTCGCAACGGCCGTCATGAACAGCATCAGGCCGAGGGCCGCGAGATAGCTGGCGCGACCGGGCCGCAGCCAGAGCGCGAGGCCGATGGCGAGGTCCGCAGCCGCGCCGCCAACGATCAGCAACTGCACCAGCCACGGCGGCGATGCGATGCCGGCCTCGGCCAGCACCTCGCGGCTCTGGCCGTTCAGCTCGACGATGCTGGCGAAGGCGGTGAACAGCCAGACCGTGACGAGGCTCAGGCGCAGCAGGCAGTCGTCGTCGGCCGGGCGGGTCATAGGGCGGGTGACGTCTCGTCGATCACATCGGTCACCATGCCCCAACGTGCAAATTCGGGCTCGAATTCCGGCAGCGTGAGCAGACCGGCGCAGGCGTGTGCGCCGACAGGAAGTGCGTCGCCGCGTGCGAGCCGGCGGGCCAACAGGATCGCTGCCATGCACGGAATCTCGGGGCCATGGTTATCGTCGGCTGCGATATGCCAGGCGCGGCGCGCTGCGACACCTTGCGCATCGATGCCCTCGACCCGCACCACCATGCCGCCCAGCGCGGTGCCGAGCGCATCGAACACGCCTCCCGTCGAATGCAACAACGGCGCAAGCTTCTGCGGCGCACGCAGCAGGCCCACGCGGTGCATGAACGCCATGAAGGCGAAGGCCTGCTGCGCGATGCCCACTTCGAGCGCCGCGCGGAACATGACCGACTGCACGCCGGCATAGCGCGCCGGAAAGAGTTCGAGATCGGGGATGTCGCACAGCGCGCCCCGGCGCGGCCGCATGCGCGCGAACTGCACCTTCACCGGGTTCGCCCAGCCGGGCTGCTCGGTCCATCGGCCGTGCTGCCAGACACGGATCGGCTCGCCGCAGTAGGCGAGCACGCCCGCGAGCGTGGCCTCGCCGCGCGGTGCGCCTTGCGCGGGCGCGATGCAGATGTCGATGCTGCGGATGCCTTGCCAGCCCGCCGCGAGATGGTCGACCACCGCCGACGAGAGCGCCGGCACGGTGCTGGCGCCTGCAACGGCAGTTCGGCCCGCACCGCGGAAGACAGCATCCATCGCGGCGGGAAAGTCGCAGACGAAACGGCGGCCATCGGCCAGGTCGATGTAGTGCGCGCCAGCCGCCGCCACGGCCTGCGGCACGCGATAGTCCTGGTTCTGGAACGGGCCTGCGGTGTGGATGACGAGATCGACACCCAGGTACCCCAAACCTTGCGCGAGATCTGGCGACTGTGCATCGACACGAACGCCGCGCCCCCCGCCGCCCAGCAATTGCGCAAACGTCGTCGCCCGCTCCAGGTCGCGTCCGCCGACCAGCAGCTCGATGCCCGCATCCGCAGCCAGCGCGCGGCAGATGCGCGCGCCGAAATTGCCGTAGCCACCGAGCACCAGCGTCTTCATGCGAGGCTCGCCCCCGCGACGTGCCCGCGCGTGAATGCTTCTTCAAAGATCGAGTAGCCCGACCAGTCCGCATGCGCGAACGACAGGCGCCCCGCAATGACGCTGCCGCGGTGCGCATCGTCCGGCGCCGTGCGCTGCGAGCCGATCTGCGCCATCAACCCGGGCCGCGGGATCGACATGGCGTGGCCGTAGCGCGTGATCTCGATGCGCGTGGCGAGCGCGGGCAAGTCTGGGTGCGGCACCGACAGCTCGGCGAGCAGGTCGTCGCGCCAGCCGGTCCAGGGGCGTTCCAGCAGCAGCTTGCGGCCGTCGGCGGTGTCGTAGCTGCTCGGACCCAGCGGGCGGTACCAGCTCAACACGGTGCCGCGCGGCGTGGGGTCGAGCGTCTGGTGACGCGCATCGACATAGCCGAGTCCGCGCGTGCCGTAGATCACGTTGTCCCAGCTCGGCGCGGCGCCCATGCGGTCGGCCAACGGGCCGCGCAGGTGCACGTTCGCCACCAGCCACGGTGCGTAGCGCACATGCGCGGCGGCGTGCTTCAGCACATCGGGCGCGTTCTCGACCACACGCGCGGCGATGAACACCGGCAGCGCGACGATGCAGCGCTCGGCTTGCCAGCGCACCAGCGATTTGGATGCGGCATCCCACGCATCGACCTCGACGCCGCCGCGCAACTCGGCGATGCGCGTGACGACCTGCCCGGTGCGCAGGCGCTCGCCGAGCGGTGCAGCCAGTTGCTTGGTAAGCCAGCCGTTGCCTTCGGGCCAGGTGAGCACGCCGTCGCGCTCGGGGTTCGCATCGTTGGCGCTGCCACTCGGATCGCCGGGCGCATGGAAGCCGTGCCGGCTCGCGAAGTAATGGATGCCGGCCCAGGCCGACACCTGTTCGATGCCCGCGCCGTAGTCGTCGCGGCAGCAGTAGTCGAGGTACCAGCGCAACTGCACGTCGCTGAAACCTTCGCTGTCGAGCCAGCGCGAAAAGGCGATGGCGTCGAGCGCCAGCAGTTCAGGCGTGACCGCCACCTTGAGCGTCGGAATGGCGAAGTGCGCCGCGTGCTGCAGCGCGTCGATGCGCTGCGCGAACTTGCGGTACTGCGCCAGGGTGTCGACGCTCGCGCCGTGCACGGGCAGCAGGCCGTCCTGCCATTCGCCGTGGAAGAACAGGCGCTCCTGCGGGCTGTGGCAAAGGGTGCGCTCGTCGTATTCCCAGCGGCCCGCCACGCGGCGGCGAAGGCCCAGTTCCTCCAGCAGGTCCTGCACCTCGCGCGCGTCGTCGCCGGGCACCGGCAGGTAGTGCGCGCCCAGCGGACAGGCGATGCCGTTGACCATGCCGCCGCGCGCGTTGCCGCCGGCACTGTCTTCGAGTTCGAGCACAGTGAAGTCTTCGATGCCCGCGAGCCGCAAGGCACGCGCGGCGGCAAGACCCGCGACACCGCCACCGGCGATCACCACCTGCGTCCGCTTCACGGTCGCGGGCGCCTGGCTCTTGAGTACGCCATCGCGCATGGCATGGCCGCGTGTGACGTCGATGCCGGTGAAGCCGCCTTCGATGGGCGGCGGCACCTCGCATCCGGCCAGCGCCAGGGCGCCCGCCGCACCTGCCACGCCGAGAAAGTCGCGCCGTTGCATGACAGGGCTAGTGCGCCATGACCTTGCCCCACTCTTGCTCATAGGTGGTGACCAAGGTTTGGTTCGACAGGCGATTCACCTCGGCCGGCACGCGCGCCATGTCGAGCGGAAAGTCGAACATCAGCGGCAGCGTCGAAGGCGAGAGGAAGCGCAGCCCCGCAGGCAGTGCATCGGGCATCCGATACGGCCGGCGGCTCGCGATGATGTAGCCCCATTCGCCGAAGCTGGGCACATGCGCGTGATAGGGCGTCGCGCGCAGGCCGACCGATTCGATGGTGGTCGCCACGGTCCAGTAGCTCTTGCGCGCCACCAGCGGCGAAGTGGTCTGGACCACCGCGTAGCCGCTGGCCGACAGTCGCTTTTCGAGCAGCGAATAAAAACTGTTGGTGTAGAGCTTGCCGATCGCGAAGTTGGTCGGATCGGGAAAGTCGACCACGATCACGTCGAACATGTCGCCGGGTTGCTGCAGCCACTGGAAGGCATCGGTATTGACGATCTTCACCTTGGGCGACGACAGCGAATGACCGTTGAGCGCGGCCAGCGTTTCGTGCTCGGTGAAGAGCTTCGTCATGTTCGGATCGAGCTCCACGAGAGTGACCGATTCGACCGAGGGGTACTTGAGTATTTCGCGCACCGCCATGCCGTCGCCGCCGCCGAGCACAGCGACTTTCTTGGGCGCGCCCTGCGCAGCCATCACCGGATGCACGAGCGCCTCGTGATAGCGGTACTCGTCGCGCTCGGCGAACTGCAGGTTGCCGTTCAGGAACAGGCGATGCCCGAGCTGCCCGCGCGTGACCACGATGCGCTGGTAGGGCGAGGTGGCGCTGAAGACGATGCGGTCCTGATAGAACTTGTCCTCGGCCAGCGTGGTGATGTGGTCGGCCCAGACGAAAGCTGCCAGCAGCGCAGCCAGCGAGAGAAAGCAGGCCATCGCGTGCGCGCCGAGGCGCCGCAGCTCATGGCGAAAGAGCCAGAGCGCCCACACCGCCACCGCGGCGTTCATGAAGCCGAACAGCAATCCGGTGCGGATCATGCCGAGCTGCGGCACGAGGATCAGCGGAAACGCCACCGACACCGCGAGTGCGCCGAGGTAGTCGAAGGTCAGCACCTGCGACACCAGGTCCTTGAGCACGATGTTGCGCTTCAAAATGCGCATGACCAACGGGATCTCGAGCCCGACCAGCGTGCCGACGACCATCACGAGGCCATAGAGCAGCAGGCGGAATGCGCCCGGCACGTAGGCGTTGGCCAGGAACAGGATCGCCGGCAGCGCGCCGCCGATCAGCGCCACCAGCAGTTCGATGCGAAGGAAGTGCGCCGGCAGCTGGCGGTCGAAATAGCGCGAGAGCCACGAGCCCACGCCCATCGCGAACAGGTAGGTGCCGATGATGGTGCTGAACTGCAGCACCGAGTCGCCGAGCAGGTAGGAGCTCAGCGCCGCCGCGCTCAGTTCGTAGACCAGCCCGCAGGCCGCGACCACGAACACACTGGCGAGCAGGGCGATCTCGACGGGCTGCGGCCCGCGCGCATCGGCTGGGCGCGCGGACAGTGCCGCCTCTTCGTTCAATGGATTGCTGCGGCGACGATGATGCAGATGCCGAGGCTCATCGCTGCGACCACGAGGCCCAGCGCCACGTTCTGCTTCTCGACGATCTCGCCCCACAGGTCATAGGGCGTGATCTTGTCGATGATGAGAAAGCACAGCCAGAAGATGATCACGCCGATGAGCGCGTACACGAGCGATCCGAGGACCACGCCCGGTTTCAGCCATTCAAATCCCATGGGGACCTCCAGTCGTAGTAATAAGAGACATCACGCGAAACTTCGTCATTTGTGGCCGCCGCCGCTCGAGGAGCCGCCATACGAGCCGCCCGAGCTGCGGTAACCGCTCGAGGAGCCACCGCGGCCGCTGCAGGTGCTCAGGATGATCAAGAGGATGATGATCACCACGATGATCAGGATGATCGTGCCGCAGCCCATGCCCGAGGCGGCGCTCACCGGCAGCGCGTCGCCGCGCTTGAACATGTCCTTCTTCGCGTCGAGCTTGAACGCGGTCGCGACCACGCCGCTGTCCAGCTTGATGCCCGACGACCAGGTGAGCTCGTTGGCCGAGCGCTCCATCGACAGCAGCGCGGGGCCGCTGGCGAAGTCGCGGTTGAAGGTTTTTTGCCCGCGCTCGACCTGCCAGTAGAACTCGCCCGCCACGTAGGTGGTCTCGGCGTTGTAGGCGTACTGCTGCTGGTAGCTCTTGCTGAGGTAGGTGGCGGTGCTGCCGTTCTCGGCCATCACCGGCGCGCCGGTGGTCGGCTTGACCATGCTCCAGCCGTCTTCGGCATCCACCAGGAAACTGAAGCCGCGCTTCTTGTTGTAGAGCAGGTACTCATCCCAACCGAAGTACTCGTCGTCGCCGGGCTCCACGCCCATGCGGTGCTGGAAGCCCACCACCTGCCACTGCGCACCCTGCAGCTGGCCCATGGTGCCGAGCGCGATGAGCGGACGCACCGGCTCGTCCTGAGCCGCATGCTTGAGCTCGCCGCCGATGCCCTGCGACAGATCGATGATGCTGTTGCACGAGCGGCAGGTGATGCTCTTGCTGCCCTCCAGGCTGACGGTGACCGGCGAGCCGCAGTTGGGGCAGTTGAAGCTGCGGCCCTTTTCGTCCTTGGCCGATTCCTCGCGCAGGCCGGAGAGCTGCAGGTCTTCGAGCTGCACCGAGCGGCCGAGGTACGCGCTGGGCCTGGCGGTGCCGTAGTCGATGCTGAGCACCAGCCCCTTGTCGTTGCGCAGCTCGACCATCGCGAACGGCCGGCCGAGATCGGGCAGGTGCGGCAGCTCGCCTTGTGCGGAAGTCAGCGCGACCTGCTCGTTCGAGGTGACGGTGTAGCTCTGGCCCGCGAACGCGCTGGTGGCGCCCACGCGCAGGTCGACCGGTGGCGGCGCGGTGCGCTGCAGGTCGAAGGGCAGCGCGAAGACGTAGGCGCCGTTGTCCTCGCTGAGGATCGCGGTGCGTTCGTCGTCGAGCGCGGCGATCCATTCGGTCCAGCGGCCGCCGGGGTAGGTGTATTGCAGCCGGCCGATCAGCGTGAAGGGCTTGTCCTGGATGCGGCCGGTGGCAAAGAGCTGCAGCGGGCTGAAGTCGTCGAAGAGCTCGGCCATCTTGCCGGTGCGCGCGAGCGTCTCGCCCTGGCGCACGACGGTGCTCTGGCAGTAGGGGCAGACCGCGTGCGTCGATTGCGCCGAGCGGAATTCGACCGGTGCGCCGCAGCCGGGGCAGGGCGCGCGGTAGTAGCGTTGGTTGCCGGTTTCCTCAGCCATGGCAAACCACGGCAACAGCGGCAGATGCAGCTATGGGACATGCCGTGGAACCGGCTTTGCCGGACCACAGGCATTGCCCCCTGCAAGGGGGGAGGAGAAACGACACGGAGTGCGCGAAGCCTGGGGGTTAGACCAGCTTCTTGAGCAGTTCGGCCTTCTTGGCGTCGAACTCTTCCTGCGTGAGGATGCCCTTGGTCTTGAGCTCGCCGAGCTTCTCGAGCGTGGTCATCACGTCGACGGGGCTCACCACGGCCACGGCGGGCTGCTGCTGCGTTGCCGCGGCCTGGGCGGCCGCGTTCGGGCTCAGGCCCTGCGCGAGGTTCTGTGCCAGCACCTGGCCGAGCGCCACGCCGGCACCGAGGCCCATTGCGTCGCCAGCGATGCCGCCACCGCCCGCCGCACCTTCGGCGAATTTCGGAATCGCCTGCGCCGTCTGGTACTGCATGAACTTGCCCATGTCGTTGCCGACCATGCCCATGCCGATCTTCTGGTCGAGGATCTTCTGCAGCTCTTCGGGCAGCGAGACGTTCTGCACCGTGATGTTCTCGAGCTTGATGCCGATCTTCTCGAACTCGGGCACGAGCTGCGCGGCGAGCGCCTGCGCAAACTGGATCTGGTTGGCCGCGAGGTCGAGGAACGGAACGCCGCTCGAAGCGATGGCGTTGCTGATGTTCTGCAGCACCAGGCCACGCAGCTGGCCGTCGAGATCGGCCACGCTGTAGATGTCGCGCGTGCCCGAAATTTCGGTGTGGAACAGCTTGGCATCGCCGATGCGGAAGCTGTAATTGCCGAAGGCCCGCAGGCGCACGGCGCCGAAGTCCTTGTCGCGAATCGTGATCGGCTGGGGCGTGCCCCACTTCTGGTCGACCTGCTGGCGCGTGCTGAAGAAGTAGACGTCGCTCTTGAAGGGGGACTCGAAGAGCTTGTCCCAGTTCTTCAAGTACGTGAGCACGGGCAGCGTCTGCGTCGTGAGCTTGTACATGCCGGGGCCGAACACGTCGGCCACCTTGCCTTCGTTGACGAACACTGCCACCTGGGATTCGCGAACGGTGAGCGAGGCGCCGTTCTGGATTTCCATCTCGGCCATCGGGAAGCGCCAGGCCAGCGTGCCATCGCCGGTCTCGGTCCACTGGATGATGTCGATGAACTGTTTCTTGATGAAATCCATCAGGGCCATGGTTGCTCCTCGTCTTCAGGTGTTTTGTCCGGACCGAGCATATTGCCACATCGTCTTGACAAAGCCCCGTGCTTTTGGTCATGCCGCGCCCTGGCCATGCGGCGTATGGCCCGCACGACCGAGGTCTACAATCGGCGCCCCCAGAAGAAGCGCCACCAGGAGCTACGGCACATGTCAGATTCGACCCCCTCGACCTCATCGACTCCCACGCCCGAAGACAAGCGCGCAGAACTGCGCCGTGCCGCCCTCGAGTACCACGAGTTTCCCGTTCCCGGCAAGATCGCCATCGCGGCGACCAAGCAGATGGTCAACCAGCGCGACCTGTCGCTGGCCTACTCGCCCGGCGTGGCCGCGCCCTGCGAGGAAATCGTCAAGGACCCGGCCAACGCATTCAAGTACACCTCGCGCGGCAATCTGGTGGGCGTCATCAGCAACGGCACCGCGGTGCTCGGCCTCGGCGACATCGGTCCGCTGGCCTCCAAGCCGGTGATGGAAGGCAAGGGCGTTCTCTTCAAGAAATTCGCGGGCGTCGATGTGTTCGACATCGAGATCGACGAGAAAGACCCGGTCAAGCTGGTCGAGATCATCGCCGCGCTGGAGCCGACCTTCGGCGCCATCAACCTGGAAGACATCAAGGCCCCGGACTGCTTCTACGTCGAGCGCGAACTGCGCAAGCGCATGAAGATCCCGGTGTTCCACGACGACCAGCACGGCACGGCCATCACGGTGGCGGCCGCCATGCTCAACGGCCTGAAGGTGGCGGGCAAGAACATCGCCGAGGTCAAGCTGGTCACCTCGGGCGCGGGCGCCGCGGCGCTGGCCTGCCTGAACCTGCTGCTCAAGGTGGGCCTCAAACGCGAGAACGTGTTCGTCACCGACCTGGCTGGCGTGGTCTACGAAGGCCGCGAAGAGCTGATGGACGACGACAAGCGCCAGTACATGCAGAAGACCGACATGCGCAAGCTGGCGGAAGTGATCGCCGGCGCCGACGTTTTCCTCGGCCTCTCGGCCGGCGGCGTGCTCAAGCCCGAGATGGTCGCCAAGATGGCGCCGCGCCCCGTGATCTTCGCGCTGGCCAACCCCAACCCCGAGATCAACCCCGAAGACGCCCGCGCGGTTCGCGACGATGTGATCATGGCCACGGGCCGCACCGATTACCCGAACCAGGTCAACAACGTCCTGTGCTTCCCGTACATCTTCCGCGGCGCGCTCGACTCGGGCGCGACCACGATCACCGACGAGATGGAAATCGCCGCGGTGCACGCCATCGCCGACCTGGCGCAGGCCGAGCAGAGCGAGCGCGTGGCTGCCGCCTACGTCGGTGAAAAGCTGTCCTTCGGCCCCGAATACCTGATTCCGAAGCCCTTCGATCCGCGTCTGATGATGAAGATCGCGCCGGCGGTGGCCAAGGCGGCCGAGGAAAGCGGCGTGGCGCTGCGTCCGATCAAGGACATGGATGCCTACCGCGACAAGCTGCAGAACTTCGTCTATGCCTCGGGCACGACGATGAAGCCGATCTTCGAAGCGGCCCGCCGCGCCTCGAAGAAACGCGTGGCGTACTGCGAAGGCGAGGAAGAACGCGTGCTGCGCGCCGCGCAGATCGTGGTCGACGAGGGCATCGCCCGCCCGACGCTGATCGGCCGTCCGGCCATCATCGCCCAGCGCATCGAGAAGTTCGGCCTGCGCCTGAAGGAAGAGCTCGACTACGACATCGTCAACGTCGAGCAGGACCACCGCTACCGCGACTTCTGGCAGACCTACCACCGCATGACCGAGCGCAAGGGTCAGACGGTGCAGACCGCCAAGATCGAGATGCGCCGCCGCCTCACGCTGATCGGCGCGATGCTGCTGCACAAGGACGAGGTCGACGGCATGATCTGCGGCACCTGGGGCACCACGCTGATCCACCTGCACTACATCGACCAGGTGATCGGCAAGCGCCCCGGCGGCTGCGAGAGCACCCCGCAGGACGTGCCGGTGTACGCCTGCATGAACGGCCTGCTGCTGCCCGACCGCCAGGTGTTCCTGGTCGACACGCACGTCAACTACGACCCCTCGCCCGAGGAACTGGCCGAGATCACGACGATGGCGGCCGAGGAAATGATGCGTTTCGGCCTGAAGCCGAAGGCAGCGCTGCTGTCGCATTCGAACTTCGGCACCAGCAACGAACCGAGCGCCATCAAGATGCGCAAGACGCTCGACCTCTTGCGCGTGCAGGCGCCCTGGCTCGAAGTGGACGGCGAAATGCACGGCGATGTGGCCCTGGACAGCAAGCAGCGCGCGGTCGTCATGCCACACAGCGCGCTGGCCGGTGACGCCAATCTGTTGGTTTTTCCGAACATCGACGCAGCCAATATTTCGTACAACCTGCTCAAGACAGCGGCGGGCGGCAACATCGCGATCGGGCCGGTGCTGCTCGGCGCGGCCAAACCTGTGCACATTCTCACGGCCAGCGCGACCGTTCGCCGCATCGTGAACATGACAGCCTTGACAGTGGCTGACGCAAACGCCGAGAGATAGGCTATTTGGCGAGAGTGGTCGCCAACTTAAGGCGCCGGTTTCGCCCCTTGCGACTGCTCAAACTTTGGGCAGTCGCTTGCTATTTCGGCCAGCGTGGTGCACACTCGCGGGCTTGAATTTGCGGGTTAACCCCAAGGTTGAGCGCAATTCGAAACCCCCCGCTCTTTTCTCCTGTGGTGTCCCATGGCGGCTTACGCCTCGATCACGTCCTCTACCTCAAAGTTTGCGCTCACCAGCCTGATGCTGTTGGCGTTGACGACCGGGGCCGAGGCCCGCGGATGGTTCGGCGCAGGAAAAACGTCCGCTGAGGAATCGATTGCACTGACCGATCTCCCGGTCCAGGGCCAGCGAACCTATCAGGCCATCTTGAACGGTGGCCCCTTCCGGTACGAAAAGGACGGCACTGTATTTGGCAACCGCGAGCGTCTCCTGCCGTCGGCACGGCGCGGCCACTACCGCGAGTACACGGTGACGACACCGGGTTCTCGCAACCGGGGTGCCCAGCGAATCGTCTGCGGTGGCGAGCAGCGCACGACGCCCGAGGCCTGCTGGTACACGGCAGACCACTATGCAAGTTTCAGACGGATTGCGCCATGAGCGATGAAAACGACCTGAGCGGCGCCCCGAAGCGCCCCGAAGAAATGATGATGACTATGGAAAGACCAGCGGAGATGACCTTATCCCTTCGTGCCGTACGCCCGAACATCGTGCAATCGATCCGCGCGTTCCGCGTGAACGACCTGCAGGACGCCGCCAACGCGGCCGGCCAGCACTTCCTGTACGCCAACCTGGGCAACGCCCAGACCAAGCAGGACGTGCTCGACCTGATCGCCCAGCAGTTCACCTTCCCGGCGCACTTCGGCAAGAACTTCGACGCGCTGTACGACTGCATGACCGACCCGTTGCATAAATCGGGCCCGCAGCCCGGTTTTGTCATCGTGCTCGAACAGATCCCGGCCAACGCCAAGTTCGACAAGGAAGCGCGCGAGCAGCTGCTCGACATCTTCCGGGACGCTTCGGATTACTGGGGCGACCGCAAGGTGCCCTTCCGGTGCTTCTATTCTTTTCTGTAGCCCGTTCTGCATCTACCAGCCAAGCAGAACGGGCGAACGAGGCTCAGCCGAACGCTGAAACCCTCGATGGCATCGAAGTGAATCCCAACGCAGCAGCGGCCGCCGCCAGCACCGAGCCGGCCGGCGAAAAAATGCCGACCGACAAACTGGTCGACGTGTCGCCCCTGGCGCTGCGCATGAGCAGCCCCTTCAACGCGGGGTACTGGTTGGCCGCCGCTTAACCGCAGCCTTCGGCTCCAACGAAAAAGCCCGTCGTCGACGGGCTTTTTTCATGGGGGAACGGCTTGGGCCAATGCGACGTATTCGGCCACCGGCACCTCCTCGGCGCGGCGCTGGGGATCGAACTCCCCTTCGAAGCCGTGTGTCTCCAGCCATTTGCCCAGCGTGTGGCGCAGTATCTTGCGGCGCTGACTGAAGGCCACCTGCACGATCTCGCCAAGCCGCGCGGCATCGACCACCGGCGGCTGCGCCAGCGGCACCATCCGCACCACGGCGCTGTCCACGCGGGGCGGCGGATCGAAGCTCTCGGGCGGCACGAACAACACGTTCTGCATGTCGTAGCGCCACTGCAGCATCACGCTCAGGCGGCTGTAGTCCGAGGTGGCGGGCCTGGCCACCATGCGGTCGATCACTTCTTTTTGCAGCATGAAGTGCTGATCGGTGATCAGGTGGGCAAAGCCCAGCAGGTGGAACAGGATCGGCGTGGAGATGTTGTAGGGCAGGTTGCCCACCACGCGCAGCGGCTTCGGTGCGGCCTTGGCCGCGAGCTCGGCGAAGTCCACCTTCAGCACATCGGACTCGATGACCTCCAGTTGCGGATGCTCACGCAGCCGCTTGGCCAGGTCGCGGTCGAGCTCGATGACCGTCAGGCGCCCGAGCCGCTCGACCAGCGGCTGCGTCAGCGCCGCGAGCCCCGGGCCGATCTCGACCATCGCATCGCCGGGCTGCGGCGCGATCTCATGCACGATCGCATCGATGATCCCGCCGTCGGACAGGAAGTGCTGCCCGAACCGCTTCCTGGCGATGTGTGCCATGGATCAGGACTGCGGCGGGTCGCGGTATTCGACGTAGGCGCGTGCACGCACTTCCTGCACCCACGTGGTGAAGGCTTCCTCGATGCGCTGTTCGCGCAGCACGTTGCGCGCGGCTTCACGCTGCTCCGACTGGGTCAGCTTGGAGTCGCGGCGGCCGACCACCTGGATCAGGTGCACGCCGAAGCGCGACACGACCGGGTCGCTGATCTGGCCTGGCGACAGCCGGTCCATGGCTTCCTCGAACTCGGGCACGAACTGGCCGGGGCGCGACCAGCCGAGGTCGCCGCCTTCCTTGGCGCTGGCGTCCTGCGAGTTGTCGCGCGCAAGGCCGGCGAAATCAGCCGTGCCGGCCTGCACGCGGCGCTTGAATTCAGCGAGCTGCGCCACCGCCTGCGCCGTGGTGCGCTTGGGGTCGTTGAGCAGCAGGATGTGGCGCACCTGGGTCTGCGTCACGGTCGCGTCGAGCGAGCCGATCTGCGCCTTCGCCAGGACCTTGAGCACATGGAAACCGGCGCTGGAGCGCACCGGGCCGGCAATGCCGTTCACCGCCGTCGATTGCACGGCGTCGACGAACAACGGCGGGTAGCGGTCGGCGCTGCGCATGCCAATGGCGCCGCCGTTGGCGCGATCGGGCGAATCGGAGTTCTCGCGCACCAGCTTCTCGAAGTCCTCACCAGCGCGGGCGCGCTCGGCGAGCCCCTGGGCCTTCTTCTGCGCCGCGGCCACCTGGGCGTCGGTGGCGTTCTCGGGCAGGACGACGAGCACTTGCGCGAGGTTGAGGTTCTGCAGGGCTGCATTCTTGGTGTTCGAGTTGCGCTGGTCGCGCAGGTACTCGTCGGCCTCGCTGTCGCTGATCTTGACCTTCGACTCGACTTCGCGATCGCGCAGGCGCGTGAGCAGCAGCTGGTCGCGCAGGTCCTTGCGGAAGTCCGCCAGCGCAATGCCTTCGGCGGCCACGCGGCGGCGCAGCTCGACCAGGCTGATCTCGTTCTGGCGGGCCACGGTCTGCTCGGCCTGGTCGATCGCCACGTCGTCGACCTTGATGCCGTTTTCCTTGGCGAGCTGAAGCTGCGCGCGCTCGACGATCAGGCGCTCGAGCACCAGGCGCGTGAGCTCGCCGCGCGGCACGCGTTCGGCGTCGGGGTTCTCCTTGATGAGGCGCGTCACCCGCGACTGCACGTCGGTGTTGGTGATCGGCTCGGAGTTGACCAGCGCGACGATGAATTCAGCCGCTCGCTGCACGGGCGCCGCCGACGGCGAGGCGGGAGCGCGCTGCACCGGCGGGGGGCCGAGGCGCGGACCGGCGCGCATGATGTCCGTGATGCCGCTGCCAGAGCGGAAGCCCTGCGCACCCGACGTTGCAGCCATTGCCGCGAGGCAGCCCAGGGTGATGATGGAACGGATGTGTTTCATGGCGGTGCTCAATCAGTCGTCTCAGTCGTAATTGGTGAAGCGGCTCGGCGCCTCGCCAGGTTGGCGCAGGGGTTCGTAGCGCTGGATGTTCTGCCGCAGGGCCTGCATCGGGCTGGAGCCGATGCTGGAGAAGCCGACGAATTCGAGCTGGAACATGATGCGGGTGTTCGCCGTCACCTGGCCGGTGGTGATGCGCTGCAGCACCACGCGTCCGATCCAGCAGCAGCCGTCGTACTCGAAGCCGAGCACGCCGTCCGTGAGTTTCTTGTCCTGCAGGTCGTAGTTGAGACGGCCCACTGCATACCAGCGGCCACCGCCCTGGCCCTTGCCGGGGCCGAGGTTCTTGCCCTTGTCGCCCCACAGGTCGTTCAGCGGCCACTGCCAGCCCACGTCGATCGACTTGTTGCCGTCGTTGGTTGCCGTGGTGTTCGGGTTGGCCAGCAATGCGGCCTGGTAAGCCGCGCTCGGTGCCTGGTAGCGGAACGCCACGCTGAGGTTGTGGTACGGCTCGGGGTTGTAGCGCGCGCTGAGCGCCGCCCGGGTCGACTTGCGCGTGTCGGGGTTGTACTGCACGAGCGCGTCGGTGCTCCACTTCGGTGTCCAGTTGATCTGGCCGCCAACGAGGAAGTCGCTCGCCCGGTCGGTCACCGGCAAGCCGCCGGGCAACACGACCTTCTGGTCGGCAAAGCGCAGCCGCTGCGCAATGCCGATGCGCGCCGCCTCGACGCCGGTGGCGGGGTCGATCAGGCGCGAACTCACGCCCAGCGTGAGCGCGTTGGTGTCGGAGATGCGGTCGCCGCCCGAGAACGCGTTCTCGGTGTAGATGGTCGCAAAGCTGAAGTCGTTGGCGGCCGAGTCGTAGTTCGGCAGCATGCTCTGGTTGCGGTACGGCGTGTAGACGTAGTAGGCGCGCGGCTCCAGGGTCTGGCGGAAGGCACGGCCGAAGTAGCTGGCGTCACGCTCGAAGATCAGGCCGCTGTCCAGGCTGAAGGTCGGCACGGTGCGGTTGGAAGACGTGCCGAAGAAGTACAGCGAACTCGCGTTGTAGGGCATGCCGTTGACGTACTGCACGCCGTTGAGCGTGAGCTTCGGAATGTCCGTCTGCGGCAGGTAGTAGTTGTACGACGCCGTGTTCAGCTGCACCTTGGGAATGACGAACAAACTCGGCGTGATGAACGGTCGGCTGATCGCGAGGTTCGCCATGGCGCGGTCGCCATCGGGCTGCGACTGCTGCACCGCGTCGAAGCCGGGCTGGCCGCTCAGGATGGTGTTGACCCGAAAGCGCGTGTAGTCGAGGTTCAGCGCAACGTCGAAGCCGTGCCAGTCGTACTTGTTGTAGTTGGCCGTGATCTGCGGCATGCGGTCGTACGACGGCACGATCGGCGACAGGTTGTACTGCAGCGTCTGGTAGCGCAGCGTGCGGATCGCGCCGCTCCAGTCGTCCTTGCTCCAGTTGAGCGAGGCCTCGTTCGGCAGCTGACGCTGCGCCAGCGTCGGCGTGCGGGTGAAATCGCGCCAGTAATCGTTGTCGCTGACGCGGTTGATGTTGATGTTGGCCGACAGCGAATCCAGGCCGAGCGCCTTGGCGTCGAAGTCCTGGTGGTGGTTCGCCCAGATGCCCCAGCGCTTGGTGCTGCCGGGCGGCGCGGTCAGGTCTTTCGCCTGGATTTCTCCATTGGCCAGTTGCTGCAGCTGCGAGGCGCGCAGCTCGTTGTAGCGCTGGCCCACCAGGCGGTCGGCACCCATCAGGTCCAGGCGGATGCTGCCGCTGTAGTCCTTCTCCAGGTACCGGAACTCGGTGCCCAGGTTGAGGCCCCGCTTGCTCATGATCGTCGGCGTGATCGTGGCGTCGCGGTTGGGCGCGATGTTCCAGTAGTACGGCTGCGAGATCTCGATGCCGTTGGTGTTGTCCACGCCGATGGTCGGCGGCAAAAGGCCACTCTTGCGCGCGTTCGACAGCGGGAAGCTCACGCTCGGGATCGGCGGCGTGCTGATGCCCATGAAGCTCAGGCGCGCGTTGGTGGCCACGCCCTCGTTTTCTTCGGTGTCGGTGGTGATCGTGGCCGCGGTCAGCAGCCACGCCGGCATCCAGCCTGGAAAGTCTTCGCGGCGGCAGGTGGTGTAGGTGGCGCGCCGCGCGACCGAGATGTTGGCGTCGACGAAATCGATGCGCTCCGCATCGCCGTGGCCGCCATTGGCCAGGAAGCGATAGCGCACGTTGTTGAAGAAGCCCTCGAAGGTCTCGAGCTTGAGCTCCAGCTCGGGCCCTTCGTACACGTTGCCGGACTGGTTGACCCGCACGTTGCCCGTGGCCTTCATCTTGTCGTCGGGCTGGTAGTACTCGAGCCGGTCGGCGGTGATGGCGACCGGCCCGCGCCGCAGCGTCGCATTGCCTTCGACCACGGTCTCCAGGTCGGGGCGGCCGGACATCCGGTCGCCGGTGACGAGACTGGGCAACTGGCCGCGCTCGGTGGGCGGCACGATTTCGGTGAGCAGCGGGGTGCGCTTGAGCGTGAGCGGGCCATCAAGACTGCCAGCGGACTGCGCGAAGGCGCCGTGCGCCTGGAACAGCGCCAGCGACAGCATGGCCAGCTTGAGCGGCGGGCCGGCGCGTCGCAGGGCAACACGTCGGCTCATCAAGCCTCCCGCCAGGCCGTTCCGAGGAAAGCCCGCGGCTCCCCCGAGGAGAGCAGCGAGCGCACAAGGTGCCAAGCGTGAGGGCTTTGGGTCGTAGGCATCGGTTCGGAACGAAAGATCGTCGGGGAGACGGCGCGGCAGGCCGGCGGGTTGCAGGGGCCGGCAGCAACCTTTGCTCGATCGGTGGCCGACCGGAGGGGGTTGCCGCGCCAGGCGGATTTGTAGAATCGATTATCCATGACAGCACCCCCGCCCCCGGCCGCATTGGCCCCAAGTCCCGCCGAGACCATTCTCTGGACAGATCCGCAACGGGCCGAAGTGTTCCGGGCCTGGCTGACCGGCATCGCCGCCGCGCAGCATCTCCTGCCCGACACCGTGCGCCTCGCCTCGGCCGATGCGAGCTTTCGCCGCTACTTCCGCGTCGACACGAGCATCCCCGGCACTCCGACGCGCATCGTGATGGACGCCCCGCCGGACAAGGAGAACAGCGATCCTTTCGTGCAGGTGGCCAAGCTCATGGCCGAGGCCGGCGTCACCGCGCCGCAGGTGCTCGAATGGGACCGCCCGAACGGCTTCCTGCTGTTGGACGACCTGGGCCGCCAGACCATGCTGGACGTGATCGACCCGGCCCAGCCCGACGCCAGCCGCCCGCTCTACGACCAGGCCATCGATGCGCTGATCCGCTGGCAGCTGGCCTCCCAACCCGGCGTGCTGCCGCCCTACGACCGGGCATTGCTCGAGCGTGAACTGGCGCTCTTTCCCGAGTGGTACATCGGCCGCCACCGCGGCGTCGCCATCGAGGGCAAGCTGAAGGAGCGGCTCGAACGCAGCTTCAAGCTGATCGTGGAGAGCAACCTGGCCTCGCCGAGCGTCTACGTGCACCGCGACTTCATGCCGCGCAACTTGATGGTCGGCAACGGGTCCACATTGGGCGTGCTCGACTTCCAGGACGCCGTCTACGGCCCCATCACCTACGACATCGCCAGCCTGATGCGCGACGCCTTCCTCAGCTGGGACGAGGAGTTCGTGCTCGACATCACCGTGCGCTACTGGCAGGCAGCGCGCAAGGCCGGGCTGCCGGTCGACGAGGACTTCGGCGCCTTCTACCGCGCGGTCGAGTGGATGGGCCTGCAGCGCCACCTGAAGGTCGCCGGTATCTTTGCGCGCCTCACGCTGCGCGACGGCAAGCCCCGCTACCTGGCCGACACGCCGCGCTTCATCGCCTACATCCGCGCCACCGCCAGCCGCTACATGGAACTCACGCCGCTCGTGCGGGTGATCGACGAGGTCGAGGGCACCTCCCCGCTCACGGGCTTTGCCTACGGCCGGGTCTGAAGCGAAATCTACAAAAACCGCCTGGGATGCCCGCGCCACGGCTGCATCCCTTGCTTCTTATTTCATAGCATGCCCCGTTTCCACTGTTCCGTGCCGTTGAGCCCCGGCGCCGCTTTCGCGCTGCCGCCCGGTGCTGCGCGCCACGTGCAGGTGCTGCGGATGCAGCCCGGCGACGCGCTGACCCTGTTCGATGGCGCGGGCGGCGAGTACGAGGCCACGATCGAGCGCATGGGCCGCAGCGACGTCTCGGTGACGGTCGGTGTCCACCACCCGGTCGAGCGCGAGGCGACGCGCGCGGTGCACCTGGCCGTCGGCATGCCGGCCAACGAGCGCATGGACTGGCTGGTCGAGAAGGCCACGGAGCTGGGCGTCGCGAGCATCCAGCCGCTGGCCACGGCGCACGGCGTGCTGCGGCTTTCGGGAGAGCGCGCCGAGAAGAAACGGGCGCACTGGGAGGCGATTGCCATCGCGGCGTGCGAGCAATGCGGCCGCAATCGCGTGCCGGTGATTCATCCGGTTCGGTCGTTTTCGGGCAATTCGGGGTGGATCGACGCGCAGCAGGACGAGGGCGCTACGGCGCGCTTCGTGCTGAGCCTGGCAGAGGGCACGCAAGGCATTGAGGCAGCCTCTGCGGCACACGCCCCCGACAACCGCGATGTGCGCGTGCTGAGCGGCCCCGAAGGCGGTCTCAGCGCCGCCGAGGAGCAGGAAGCCATCGCGCGCGGCTTCGCGCCGGTCACGCTCGGGCTGCGCGTACTGCGCGCAGAAACCGCCGCGCTCGTGGCCCTGGTGTCGCTCGGCGGCGCCTGAGAAGGTGGGTGTTTTCCGCGACGCGCGCGCGGAAAGGCTGCGGAAGAATGGGTACCTCATCACCCATTCATCACGACAAAGAAGGACCTTCCGCCCATGTCCCGTTCGCTCCGTCTCGCGCCCCTCGCTCTCGCTCTTGTTCTGGCCGCGCTGTGCGCCGCGCAAGGCGTCCACGCCCAGAGCAACGCCGTTGCCCCCACGCCGGCGCAGGTCAGCCCTGAAGTCGACAGGACCTACTCCCAGCTAATGGCCTCGCCCGCGATCCAGAAGCTGCTGGACGCGGTCAAGGCGGATCACGAGCGCGCGGTCGAAGACCTGAAGATGCTGACCGAGATCGAAGCGCCTCCATTCAAGGAACAGAAGCGGGCCGAGGCCTTCCTCGCACGCATGAAGGCCCTGGGCCTCACCGACGCGAAGATCGATGCCGAAGGCAACGTGGTCGGCCTGCGCAAGGGCGTGGGCAACGGCCCTAAGCTGTTGATCTCCGCGCACCTGGACACGGTCTTTCCCGCCGGCACCGATGTGAAGGTGAAGGAGCGCGACGGCCGGCTCCATGCGCCGGGCATCGGGGACGACACGCGCGGGCTCACGGTGCTGCTGTCGTGGCTCAAGGTGCTCAACGACAACAAGGTGCAGACGGCGGGCGACCTCCTGATCGTCGGCAACGTCGGCGAGGAAGAGTTGGGCAACCTGCGCGGCATCAAGGCGATCTTTCGCGACCACCTCGACATCGACGGGATGGTCGGACTGGAGCCCTCGCCTGACGGTCACGTGCTGGTGCTCGGCACCGCGAGCCATCGCTACGAGGTCACCTTCAAGGGACCGGGCGGCCACAGCTTCGGCGCGTTCGGCCAGGTGCCCAGCGCGATCCACGGCATGGGCCGCGCGATCGCCAAGATCGCCGACGTGCGCACGCCGAGCTTCCCCAAGACCACCTTCACCGTCGGCACGGTGGGCGGTGGCACCTCGGTCAACACCATCGCGCCCGATGCGCGCATGGCGATCGACATCCGCTCGGACGACATGGCCTCGCTGCTGGAGACCGAGAAGAAAATCCTCGCGGCCATCGACGAAGCGGTGGTCGAGGAGAACAAGCGCTGGAACGTGACGACGCTGAGCGCGAGCCACAAGCTGATCGGCGACCGGCCCGGCGGCCGCACCCCGACCGACTCGGTGATCGTGGAGGCAGCCACGCGCTCGAACACAGCCTTCGGCCAGAAAACGCTGCTGCGCGGCGGCAGCACCGATGCCAACGTGCCGATCTCGCTGGGCATCCCGGCCATCATCATCGGGGGCGGCGGCAAGTCCTCCGGCTCCCATGCGCTGAGCGAGTCGATCGACGTGACAGATGCATGGAAAGGCGCGCAGAATTCGCTGGTGACGGTGCTCGGCCTCGTCGGCGTGCAAGGGGTGACCCCCGCATTGCTGCCCAAACGCCCGGCACGCATCAAGTAATTTGTCACGTTGCAAGTTCGAAAAGTGGGGCTCCACTTACGGCTTGCGGTCCGTCGCACGGAAAATGCGTCGGTTCTGTCACACACCAAGGAAACGCCATGGGATTGCTCGATTCAGTACTCGGTCAAGTGCTCGGAGGCGCTGGCCAACAGCAGCAACCACAAGGCGGAGGCATCGGGGGATTGGGAGATCTCGGCGGCCTGGCTGGCGCACTGGGTGGCCTGCTCGCCAACAACGGCGGTCAAGGCGGCCTGGGCGGTCTGGTTTCCAAGTTCGAGCAGGCCGGCATGGGCGATGTCATCGGCTCGTGGATCGGCAAGGGAGACAACCAGCCGGTATCGGGCGACCAGCTGCAAAACGCACTCGGTGGCGACACCATCGCGAACATTGCAGCCAAGCTCGGCATCAACGCGCAAACGCTGCTGCCCATGCTCGCCACCATGCTGCCGGCGCTCATCGACCAGCTCACGCCCCGTGGCAAGGTGCCGGACCAAGGTCTCGGCAACCACGACGATCTGCTGGGTTCGCTCAGCGGCTTGCTGCAAGGCAAGCAGTCCTGAACGAGGCCTGCCTCATCAAGATTTCCGGCGCCCGCGAGGGCGCTTTTTTTTTGGCTGGCGCCAAGGCAACGAATCCCGTAGAACCCTCGCCATGAACCGCAACCTCTGGCTCCTGGCCATCTGTCAGGGCCTCTTTCTGACCAACAACGTCACCTTCATCGCCATCAACGGGTTGGTGGGCCTCGGCATCGCGCCGCGCGGCTGGATGGCGACGCTGCCGGTGATGGGCTATGTGGTCGGCGGTGCGCTCACCACCGGGCTGGTGGCGCGCACGCAGCAGCGCTTCGGCCGCCGCGGGTCGTTCCAGATCGGACTGGCCGTGGCACTGTGTTCGGCGCTGCTGTGCGCGTATGCCGCGATGACGAAGAACTTCTGGCTGCTGTGCTTCGCAACGGTGGTAGCCGGCTACTACAACGCCAACGCCAATCTCTACCGTTTTGCAGCCGCCGAGCTTGCGGCGCCGGAATGGCGCGAGAAGGCGGTGTCGCTGGTGATGGCCGGTGGGCTGATCGGCGCGGTGGCGGGCCCCAACCTGGCCTCCGCCACGCGCGAGCTCTTCGCCGTGCCTTTCGCCGGCGCCTACATTGCGCTCGCGGCGGTGGCGCTGCTCTCGATGGCGGTGATGCGCTTCATCGACTTCCCCGCCCCGCTCACCCGCCAGCAGGCTCTGGGCGGACGGCCACTCTCCGAAATCATGCGGCAGCCGGTGTTCATCGTGGCCGCGGCCGCGGGCGCGCTCGGCTTCGGCGTGATGAACCTGCTGATGGCCGCCACGCCGATCGCGATGCAGATCTGCAGCCTGCCGTTTTCCGACGCCGCGCTGGTGCTCGAATGGCATGTGATCGGCATGTTCGCGCCGGGCTTCTTCACCGGCCACCTGATCCGCCGCTTCGGCGCGCTGCCGGTGATGGGCGTGGGGCTTGCGCTCAACTTCGGCTGCATCGCCGTCGCCCTGTCGGGGGTCGAGCTGCACCACTTCCTCGTGGCGCTGTGCCTGCTGGGCGTGGGCTGGAATTTTTTGTTCACCGGGAGCACAACGCTTTCGCTCACCGCCTACACGGCCGAGGAGCGTGACCGGGCCCAGGGCGCGCTCAACTTCTGCGTGTTCGCGACGCTGGCGCTGACCTCGTTCGCCTCGGGCGTGCTGGTCACGACGCAAGGCTGGCAGCTGTTGAACTACGGTTCGCTGGTGCCGGTGGTGCTCACGGGCGCGGCGCTGCTGTGGCTGGCGCAGAGGCGGCGGCGCTCAGCCGCGGTTTGACGCGTTCGACCCGTTCGCCGGGAACCGCTTGTCGAGCCAGCGCTGCAGCGCGGCGAACACGGGCTCGGCGTCCAGCTCGTTGAATATCTCGTGGTACAGGGTCTCGAAGCACTGCGCTTCGACCTTGCCGCTGGGCGCGGCGGCCGCTGCGAATGCACGGCTCGCCTCGGGCCTCACGAGCCGGTCGTCGCCCGCATAGATCAGCAACGTGGAGACGGGCCATCGCGCCGCCGCCTGCTGCACCGTGGCGCCTTCGTAGGCGAGAAAACGCGCGAGCCGGCTGCCGATGCGATCGTGCGTGAGCGGATCGTCGCGGTAAGCCTGCACGACAGCGCGATCGTGCGAAAGAAAGTTGTCGTCGAGGCCATTGCCCACGCGCAGGTTCGGCGCGATGCGCGGCAGCACCGCGAGCAGCGCCTTCTGGAACCCGCTCAGGCCCGGATCGAGCCCCGGCGACGAGAGCACCAAGCCATCGACAGGCCGCACGCCGCGCGCCACCAGGCTCGCCGCGACCAGTCCACCGAGGCTGTGTCCCAGCAGCACGATCGGCACCCCGGGGGTTTCGCGGCGCGCATCGTCGATCACCAGCGCAAGGTCGTCGACCAGCCGCAGCTCGCTCGGCAGCCCGCCGCGCACGCCGGTCGATTCGCCATGGCCGAAATGGTCGTGCGCCCAGACCGCGAAGCCCCATTCATGCAGCCGCTTCGCGAGCCCGTGATAGCGCCCCGCATGCTCGCCGAGGCCGTGCACCACGACGATCACCGCGCGCGGCGTTCCGGCAACGGGCAGCCGGCGCAGCGCCAGCGTCTCGCCATCCGGCGTGGACAGCGGCACACGCTGCGGCAACGGCAGCGCGTCGCTCAAGCGCTCACCGGCTCCGCAGCGGCGGCGCGGTGCGCGACCGGCAGGGCGGCGATCACTTCGGCCACGGCGGCCGTCAGCTTCTTGGCGTAGGGCACATGCAGGAACTCGTTGGGCCCGTGGGCATTGCTCCTCGGGCCGAGCACGCCGCAGACCATCATCTGCGCCTTGGGGAAGCCGGCGCTCAGCATGTTCATCAACGGGATCGTGCCGCCCTGGCCGATGTAGCCGCAGGACGCGCCGAAGTGCGCCCGCGAGGCCTTGTTGAGCGCGTCCTCGAACCACGGCGTGATCGTCGGCGCGTTCCAGCCCGTGGCGCCGCCGTTGCTCTCGAAGGTGACGCGCGCCTGGTAGGGCGCGTTGTCTTCGAGCAGCTTCTTGAGGTTCTGCACCGCCTCGGCCGCATCGACCAGCGGCGGGAGGCGGAGCGAGAGCTTGAAGGCGGTGTAGGGGCGCAGCACGTTGCCCGCGTCCTTCAGCGCCGGAAAGCCTTCGGCACCGGTGACCGACAGCGTGGGCTTCCAGGTGCGGTTGAGCAGCGCCTCCACCGGGTCGGTGGTGGTGGGCAGCGCGAACATCGTCGAGCCGCCGCAGTCGTAGTGCGCCCACGGAAAGCGCTTGTAGACCTCTTCGCCAAGGATCGCGGCGGTGGCCTTGGCCTGCGCGAGGCGGTCGGCCGGCACTTCGCAGTGGAAGCTCGCGGGCAGCAGGCGGCCGGTGGCGCTGTCCTCGAGGCGATCAAGCACCTGCCGCATGATGCGGAAGCTCGAGGGCACGAGGCCGGATGCGTCGCCCGAGTGGATGCCTTCGGTCAGCACCTCGACCTTGAGCGTGCCGCTGGCCATGCCGCGCAGCGAGGTGGTGAGCCACAGCTGGTCGTAGTTGCCGGCGCCCGAATCCAGGCAGATCACCAGCTCGACATTGCCCAGGCGCGGACGCAGCGCATCGACATACGGCAGCAGGTCGTAGGAGCCGCTTTCCTCGCAGGTCTCGATCAGGCCGACGATGCGCGGATGCGCCACGCCCTGGGCCTTGAGTGCCTGCAGCGCGGCGACGCTCGCATACACCGCATAGCCGTCGTCAGCGCCGCCGCGGCCGTAGAGCAGGCCGTTCTCGTACTTGGGCGTCCAGGGGCCGAGGTCGTTGCGCCAGCCGGTGAATTCGGGTTGCTTGTCGAGGTGGCCGTACATCAGCACGGTTTCGCCCATGTCGGTACCGGTGGCCGGCACTTCGAAGAACAGCACCGGGGTGCGGCCTTCGAGGCGAACGATCTCCAGCTTCAGGCCTTCGACCTTCTGGGCCTCGACCCAGGCGGCCGCGTTGCGCAGCACGGTCTCCAGGTAGCCATTGGCCGACCAGTCCTTGTCGAAGCCGGGCGACTTGGCCGGAATGGCGATGTAGTCGGTGAGTTGCCTGACGATGTCGCCATCCCACTGGGCGGTGACATCGGAGAGGGCGCGTGTCGCGTCGAGCGTGCCGGCAGGCATTTCGCGGTGCAGGGGGGCATTCATCGGTGGGTTCTCCGCGGGGACGAAAAAACGCATTTTGCGCCTCGCCGCGACCGCGCGTAGAGTGCGGGCGATCTCAACCCGGAGCGCAATGTGAGCAAGGCAACATCGACTCGGAGCAAGACGAACATCAAGGTCGGCATCGGCGGCTGGACCTACGAACCCTGGCGCGACAACTTCTATCCCAAGGGCCTCGCGCAGGCCAAGGAGTTGAACTACGCGAGCCGCCACGTGAGCGCCATCGAGATCAACGGCACCTACTACAGCACCTTCAAGCCCGAGACCTTCCGCAAGTGGCACGACGACACGCCGGAGGACTTCATGTTCTCGATGAAGGCCTCGCGCTTCACCACCAACCGCAAGGTGCTCGCGACCGCGGGCGAATCGATCCAGCGCTTCATCGACAGCGGCGTGAGCGAACTGGGCGACAAGCTCGGGCCGATCGTCTGGCAGTTCATGCCGACCAAGCAGTTCGATGCGGAAGACTTCGAGGCGTTTCTCGAATTGCTGCCGAAGAAGGAAGGCAGCCGCGTGCTGCGCCACGTTATGGACGTGCGGCACGAGAGCTTCATCACACCCGCCTACAAGGCGCTCGCCAAGAAGCACAAGGTCTCGACCGTGTTCACCGACGCGGACAAGTTTCCGTCGTTCGAGGAGCCCGAGGGCGACGTCGCCTATGCGCGGCTCATGATGGCCGACGCGAAGCTCAAGACGGGGTATGGACCGAAGGCGCTCGATACCTGGGCCGAGCGTGCGCAGGGCTGGACCGGATCGCCCAAGAAGCGGGACGTGTTCGTCTACTTCATCAATGGCGCCAAAGAAAGAGCACCGGCCGCGGCCGGTGCTTTGCTGGAGCGCCTGGGGTGGGAGCCCCCCGAGGGGACTTAGGCCGCCGCTTGCAGGGCAGGCTTGGCGCCGAAGCTGATCTCGCCGGAAAGCTGGCCGCCTTCCTCGATCACGATCTTGCCGTAGCGGATCTTGCCGGTGACCTTGCCGGTCGAGTGAATGACGAGCTTCTCGCGCACCGTGAGGTTGCCGTCGAAGACGCCGCGGATTTCGGCGATGTCTATTTCGGCCGAGCCCTTGAATTCGCCTTGCTCGGCGATCTGCATCAGGCGCGAGTCCATGGTCGCTTCGACCAGGCCTTCGACCACGAGCGTGTCGCAATCGGTGATCTCGACGCCCTTCAGCTTGATGTTCGGGCCGACAGTGAGCTTGCTGCCGCCTTCCTTGGCCGCGGGTGCTGCCGCTGCGGCGGCGAGGCCGCCTTGCTGCGCGGTCAACGAGGAGGGATTGACGGGCGTGCCCGACAGATTGGTGCCCGAACCGACCAGCGGTGCGGGGCGGGATGTCAACGAGTCGGTGTCACGATCGCGCTTGCCGAAGAAGGGGGACTGTGTAGCCAATGGGGAGCTCCTCAAGAAAGGGACTATCGTAAGAACGCACTTACGGCTTACCGCACTTCATTGCGCAAGAGGCGTAACCGGATAAAACCACCCGCCTCGACAATGGCGCTCCAGTAGACCCGAAACAACGGAAGATGACGACCCCCTTGCAAAGCACCGCCGCATCCCCCGCCCCTTCGGTCGCTGACCTGGCCGTTGGCGACGCCCGCTTCGGCAAGCCCGACGGAGGCTGGCAGCGCGCGCTGTTCTCGGTGATCTTCGAATCCGAATCGCGCCTGGGCCGCCTGTTCGACCTGATCCTCATCGCCGTGATCGTGACCAGCGTGGCGGTGGTGATCCTCGACAGCGTGCAGGCGATCCACCTGCGCGCGGGCCATGTGTTCGGCGTGCTCGAATGGGTCTTCACCGGCCTCTTCACGCTCGAGTACATCGGGCGCCTCGCCTGCGTGAAGCGCCCCCTGCGCTATGCCACCAGCTTCTACGGCGTGATCGACCTGCTCGCGCTGCTGCCGACTTTTCTCGTCGCGCTCGCACCGGAGTTCGCCTACCTGATCGACGTGCGCATCCTGCGGCTTCTGCGCGTGTTCCGGATCTTCAAGCTGTCGCGTTATTCGGCGGAGTACCGCGCGCTGGTGTCGGCCGTCGCGGCGAGCCGCCGGAAAATCACCGTGTTCGTCGGCTTCGTGATGCTGGTGGTGCTGGTGATGGGCACGCTGATGTACGTGGTCGAAGGCCCGGTGCACGGCTTCACGAGCATTCCGGTCGCGATCTACTGGGCCATCTCGACGATGGCCACCGTGGGCTTCGGCGACCTCGTGCCCAAGACCGACCTGGGACGCGCGATTGCCTCGGTGATGATGCTGCTGGGCTGGGGCGTGCTGGCCGTGCCCACCGGCATCGTGACCGCCGAGATGGCGCGTCGCGGGCCCGACGATGAAGCCGTGCCGCTGACCGGACGCGGCATCCTCGCGATGACGCCGCCGCCTGCCGTACCGCCGCGGCGGCTTACGCCGGCTGCCAGACGACGCGCCCTTGCGCAGCATCGTCGAGGCGGGCGATGAAGGCGTTCGCCTCGGGTTCGGGAAGCGTGAAGGCGAAGTGCACGTCGTCGGCATGCTGCACGGCTTCGAGCACCGCACCGACAGCCGCCAACTCGCGCCGCACCAGTCCTTCGAGCGCATAGGGCACGGCACAACGCAGGCCGCGCTGCCGCACCAGCGGCACGAGCGTGGCGCCGAGCAGAGCCTGCGCGATGGAGTCGGTGTACGCGCGCACCAGGCCACCGGCGCCGAGCTTCACGCCGCCGAAGTAGCGCACCACGGTCGCGAGCGAGCCTTCGATCTGTTGATGGCGCAGCACTTCCAGCATGGGGCGGCCGGCGGTGCCGCCGGGTTCGCCGTCGTCGTTGGCGGCCGATTGGCCGCCGGCCATCAGGGCCCAGCACACATGCGCGGCCGCGGGGTGCTCGGCGCGCAGCGAGGCAACAATGGTCAATGCGGCCGTGCGATCCGCCACCGGCTGCACGCAGCCGATGAACCGGCTCTTCTTGATGATCAGTTCGCTGTGGACCGGCTGCGCCAGCATGAAGCTCATCCGGTGCGCTCCGGCGCGATGCTCAGCCGCCGCGCTCGAACTTGAAGACCGCCGTGCTGGCGCGCGCGTTGGGCAGCCAGCGCACGTCGCGCCCGTCCTGCAGGCCGAAGGCATCGAGCACGCGCAGGTTGTTCTTGCCGGCCAGCACCTCGAAGTCCTTGAAGGTGCCCACGCGGATGTTGGGCGTGTCGTACCACTGGTAGGGCAGGCGGCGCGTCACAGGCATGCGACCGCGTGCCACGCTCAGGCGGTTGGGCCAGTGCGCAAAATTGGGGAAGGCCACGATGCCGATGCGGCCGACGCGCGCGGTTTCGCGCAGCATCACCTCGGCATTGCGCAAGTGCTGCAAGGTGTCGATCTGCAGCACGACGTCGAAGGAGGCGTCGTCGAACATCGCGAGGCCTTCGTCGAGGTTCAGCTGGATCACGTCGACGCCGCGGCGGATGCACTGCAGCACGTTGCCGTCGGCGATCTCCACGCCGTAGCCGGTACAGCCGCGCTCGCGCTGCAAGAGGTCGAGCAGGGCGCCGTCGCCGCAGCCGAGGTCGAGCACGCGCGAACCTTGGGGCACGAGCTGTGCAATCAGTCGTTGATGTTCGAGGTCGCTCATTGCAATTCCTTCGCCACGCGTTCGAAGTACGAGCGCACCACGCCGATGTAGCGCACGTCGTCGAGCAGGAAGGCGTCGTGGCCGTGCGGCGCGTCGATCTCGGCGTAGCTCACGTTGCGGCGGTTGTCCAGCAGCGCCTTCACGAGCTCGCGGCTGCGCGCGGGCGAGAAGCGCCAGTCGGTCTTGAAGCTCACGAGCAGGAACTTGGCCGTGGCCTTTGAGAGCGCGGTGCTGAGTTGGCCGCCGTGGCTGCGCGCGGGGTCGAAGTAATCGAGCGCGCGGGTGATCAGCAGGTAGGTGTTGGCGTCGAAGTACTCGCTGAACTTGTCGCCCTGGTAGCGCAGGTAGCTCTCGATCTGGAACTCGACGTCCTGCGTGGAATAGCGGTAGTCGAGCCCCGCCGCCTCGCCTTCGACGGCGCTGCGCAGGATGCGTCCGAACTTCTCGTTCATCACGTCGTCGCTCAGGTACGTGATGTGGCCGATCATCCGCGCGATGCGCAGGCCCCGCTTGGGGATCACGCCGTGTTCGTAGAAGTGGCCGCCGTGGAAATCGGGGTCGGTCACGATGGCGCGGCGCGCGACTTCGTTGAAGGCGATGTTCTCGGCCGTGAGGTTGGGCGCGCTGGCCACCACCACGGCGTGGCGCACGCGATCGGGATACTGCAGCGTCCACGACAGCGCCTGCATGCCGCCGAGGCTGCCGCCCATCACGGCGGCCAGCGTCCGGATGCCCAAAGCATCGAGCAGCACGGCTTGCGCATCGACCCAGTCTTCGACGGTGACCACCGGGAAGTCGGCGCCATAGACGCGACCGGTGGCGGGGTTGACGTGCATCGGGCCGGTCGAGCCGAAGCAGGAGCCGAGGTTGTTGACGCCGATCACGAAGAAGCGGTCGGTGTCGACCGGCTTGCCGGGGCCGACCATGTTGTCCCACCAGCCCTCGGAACGGGCCTGGCCCTCGTAGACGCCCGCGACGTGGTGCGAGGCGTTCAGCGCATGGCAGACCAGCACCGCGTTGCTGCGGTCGGCATTGAGCGTGCCGTAGGTTTCGTAGGCGAGCGTGTAGTCGCTGATCGATGCGCCGCTGCGCAGGGCCAGCGGGCCTGCGAACTGCATCGACTGCGGACTGACGACCAAAGGAGGGGACGACATGAATGAAAAACCCGGCCTCGCCAAAAACGAGCCGGGTTCCGGTGCCGTCTTTAGCTGAATTTATAAAGCGCCCGCAAGCTGTAGCAAATCGGCGCGGGGGGCAGTATATCGCCCCGTCGAATTACCAGCCGACGATCATCACGATGCCCAGCACCAGGAAGATCGCCGCCGAAATACCGTGCACAAGCTTGATGGGCACGCGTCGCACGATCTTCTCGCCCAGCCACACCACCGGCGCATTGGCCAGCATCATCCCGAGCGTGGTGCCGGTGACGACCCAGAAGTAGTCCTGCGTGAAGCGGGCGGCGAGCATGACGGTGGCGATCTGGGTCTTGTCGCCCATCTCGGCGAGGAAGAAGGCAATCAGCGTGGTGCCGAAAACGCCGAAGTGCGAGGCGCCGGGGGCATCGTCATCGTCGAGCTTGTCGGGAATCAGCATCCAGACGGCCATCGCGATGAAGGAGCCGCCAAGAATCCAGCGCAGCACCTCGGGGCCGAGCCAGCGCGTGATGTAGTTGCCGACGGCGCCCGCCAGGGCATGGTTGACGATGGTGGCGGCAAAGATGCCGAGGACGATGGGCCAGGGTTTCCTGAAACGGGCCGCGAGAAGAAGGGCGAGGAGTTGGGTCTTGTCGCCCATTTCCGCGAGCGCGACGACGCCCGTTGCTACGAGAAAAGCTTCCATGATGAACGTGGGGTTCCTTGGGCCGAAGGACGCAATTGACCGTGCAACACCTTCGGCCATATTCCCGAAGTTGCACGGTCAAAGGTCTCGCCAGGTGTGTTCACTGCACGCGCCATGTCCTGTGTGGGGCAGGACAAGTCTGTTGACGCGGGCCCTTCTCGAAAACGGAAGGCGGCTACTCCCCAATGACGGGGCGGATTCTACCTGTAGCGCCAATCGCCTCATTCCGTTCGGTAAGCGTGCGCTAGCTTTCCAAGGTTTTGACAAGTGCTACTCCAAGAAGCAATTTCTCGCTTGCTTTTTGAATATTTCACCCATAATGCACGAGCCTCCCTCTTCATTTTGGTCGGGGGGTAGTTCGGTGATCGGTCAGTTTCGCGCGACTCGACGGCTCTCGTTTGAGTGATGCTTTCGGGACTCCATCGCTTTTCTTGATGTGTTTATAGGAGTCCCTCGATGGGCAACAAACTGTACGTCGGCAACCTGCCTTACTCGGTGCGCGACGGTGATCTCGAACAGGCATTCGGGCAGTTCGGCGCAGTGACCAGCGCCAAAGTCATGATGGAACGCGACACCGGTCGCTCGAAGGGCTTCGGCTTCGTCGAGATGGGCAGTGACGCCGAAGCGCAAGCTGCCATCAACGGCATGAACGGCCAACCCCTGGGCGGCCGCAGCGTCGTCGTCAACGAAGCACGTCCGATGGAAGCACGTCCCCCGCGCAGCGGTGGTGGCGGCTACGGCGGCGGCGGTGGTGGTTATGGCGGCGGTGGTGGCGGAGGCTACGGCGGCGGCGGTGGTGGTGGCGGCTACGGTGGTGGCGGCGGCGGCGATCGCAGCGGTGGCGGTGGTGGCCGTTCCGGTGGTGGCGGCTACGGCGGCGGTGGTGGCCGCAGCGGTGGCGGCGGCGGTGGTGGTGGTGATGGCGGTTTCCGCAGCCCCTACGGCGCAGGCCCTCGTGGCGGTGGCGGCGGTGGTCGCTCCGGCGGTGGTGGCGGCTACGGCGGCGGTGGCAACAGCGGCTACTGAACCCTGCGCACATAAAGACAAAGGCTCCTTCGGGAGCCTTTTTCATTGAGGAATCGCCGAACCTGGCTTCAGCTTTCGCCGCTGCGCTTCTTGCGCTCGCGGCCTTGCACGGCGCGATCGAGCAGGGCGTTCGGCAGCATGCGCATGATCTTGGCGATCACGCCCATCTGCCACGGAATCACGCGATAGCTCGTTCCGGCCTCGATGGCGCGCAGCGCCTGGTCGGCAAAGTCCTCGGCCTTCATGAGAAAGGGCATGCCGTAGCGGTTGCCCTGCGTGAGCGGCGTGTCGATGTAGCCCGGGCAGAGCGTGACGACCTTGACGCCGCTCTTGTGCAACTCGCCGCGCAGGCTCTCGCAGTAGGCGACGACACCGGCCTTGCTCGCGCAGTAAGCCCCGTGCCCTGGCAGTCCGCGGATGGCCGCGACGCTCGCGATGCCGACCAGCCGCCCGCTGCCGCGCTGCCGCATCGCCGCCACGAACGGATGGAAGGTGGCCATCAAGCCGACGTTGTTGGTCGCGAAGGTCCGCGTCATCACCTCGATGTCTTCGCGCTCCGTCGTGTCGATGCCGACGCTGATGCCGGCATTGGCGATCACCACGTCGGGCAGCCCCTGGCGTTCGATGCAGGCAGTGCCGGCGGCCACGATGCTGTCTGTCTGCGCCACGTCGGCGCTGTAGATCTGAAAACGGCTCGCGTCCAGTTGGCGCCCCGCTGCCCAGGCTTCGATCTCTCCGGTACGCCGTGCAACCAGCGCCAGGCGATAGCCCGCGTCGTAGAAACTCACCGCCAGCGCCTGGCCGATGCCGCTCGATGCGCCGGTGATGAAGACCAGCGGGGACGACGGAGTGTTCATGCGTGAGGTTTTTTCTTTTCTTCTTCAGCGCGGCTTGCCGCCCGGGGCGGCCGCCGACGGCACCAGCAGCCCGCGCACCCGGCCGGTCAGGTTGGCGACGCCGCTCAGGTTGTCGTAGTCGAGGTTGTCGGCGGTGAACTGGTCGGTGCCGCGGATCAGCGTGACCGGCTTGTTCGACGTCACCCGTTCGGTGTCGAGGAAGGCATGCAGGAATTCGCCGCGGAACTCCAGGCGCGGCGTCGGCTTGCCGTTCGCACCCACCGAAGGATCGCGAATGACGACTGCGTTGCCGAACAACTGGATCTCGCTGCCGTCCGAATTCGAGATCCCTCGATTGGCCGTCGAGCGCGTGGTGTAGCCCTGGGGCGAGACGGAACGCATGTTCACCTCGTCGACCTCGACCGTGTCGGTGTCCGGGTAGTGCCGGCCTTCCTTGCCGTGCAGTTCGCTGCGGAGGTCTCCGTTGGGCAGGAAGTTCTTGATCACGAAGTCGCGCATGAAGTAGTCGGGCTCGTGCGTGGGCGCCGCCTTGGCGGTGGGCTCCAGCAGTTTCGGCGCGTTACGCACCAGCCAGTAGGTGCCGAGCGCCACGGCCGCCGTCAGGATGATCGGCAGGTAGATCGTTGCGCGGTCGAGCACATCGCGCACCCGGCCCCATGCGCTTTTCAATTGGTTCATGGGTTCGGGCCTCGCGCGGCGTCGAGCAGGTGGCGGTACTGGCCGCAGGCCGTGAGCAGCAGGTCGCAGAATTCGCGCGCCGCACCTTCACCGCCGCGCGCCTGGGTGACGTAGCGCGCAATGCCGCGCACCTCGACGTGCGCGTTGGCCGGCGCCGCGGCAAAGCCCACGCGCGTGAGCACCGGCAGGTCGGGCCAGTCGTCGCCGATGGCCGCGGCCTGCGCCCAAGTAAAGCCGAGCTGTTCGAGCATCGCTTCGGCCGCGGGCAATTTGTCTTCGGTGCCGTAGCGCACGTGCTCGATGCCGAGCGCCTCGAGCCGCACGCGCAGCGGCTTGGAATCGCGGCCGGTGATCACGGCCGGCACGATGCCCGCCAGCTTCAGCAGCTTGAGGCCGTAGCCGTCCAGGATGCTGAATCGCTTGAGCGTTTCGCCGTGTTCGGTGAAATAGACGCCGCCGTCGGTCAGCACGCCGTCGATGTCGAAGAAGACGATGCGGACATCCTGAGCGGCAAGCAATGTTTCGGCCTGGAACGCGAGCGGCATCAGATGACTTTCGCGCGCATCAGGTCGTTGATGCTCAGCGCGCCGATCAAGAGGCCCGCCGCGTCGACCACCAGCACGCTGGTGATGCGGTGGTTTTCCATCAGATCGGCCGCCTCGACGGCCAGCGCATCGGCGCGCAGCGTGCGGGGACCCGGATGCATGACATCGGCTGCCGTCAGGGCGCGCAGGTCGGCGCCGGTCTCGACCTTCCGGCGCAGATCGCCGTCGGTGAAGATGCCGATCGCGCGGCCTTCGGCATCGACCACGGCGGTGGCGCCGAGGCCCTTGGAACTCATCTCGCGCATCAGCTCGCTCAAGGTGGCGGTGGGCGCGACGCGGGGCACTTCGGCGTCCGAGCGCATCACGTCGCTCACGTGGGTCAGGAGCTTGCGGCCCAACGCGCCACCGGGGTGCGAACGCGCGAAATCTTCCGACCCGAAGCCGCGCGCATCGAGCAGCGCCACGGCCAGCGCGTCGCCCATCGCCATCTGGGCGGTGGTGCTCGCGGTGGGGGCGAGGTTGAGGGGGCAGGCTTCCTTGGAGACGCCCGCGTCGAGCGTGATGTCGGCATGGCGCCCGAGCGTCGAATCGGCGCGGCCGGTGATGGCGATCAGCGGCACGCCCTGGCGCTTGACCACGGGCAGGATCACGGTCAATTCCTCGACCTCGCCGCTGTTGGAAATCGCCAGCACCAGGTCGACCGCCTTGATCATCCCGAGGTCGCCATGGCTGGCCTCGGCCGGGTGCACGAACATCGCGGGCGTGCCGGTGGAGGCGAGGGTGGCGGCGATCTTGCGGCCGACGTGGCCGCTCTTGCCCATGCCCATCACGACCACGCGGCCGCGCACTTCGAGGATCTTGCGCACCGCGTCGACGAAGCTGGGGCCGACGCGGGTCTTCAGACCGAGGACGGCTTCGGCTTCGATGTCGAAGGTCAGGCGTGCCCGAGCGAGGATGGCTTCGGGGTCGACCACGGGGGCCGGGGCGGGGCGGGAACTCATCGGCCGATTTTACGGGCGGGCCAGAGTCGACTGGCGGGTTGTCCCGGGGAAGCCCGGGGCACGGACATTGCTCTAGCATCGGCGCCCATGTCTTCCTTCGATCTCACGCTGTTGTACCTGCTGGCCGCGGTGATCGGCGTGGTGGTCTGCCGGTCGCTCAAGCTGCCGCCGATGCTGGGCTATCTCTCGGCGGGCGTGTTGATCGGGCCGCATGCGTTCGCATTGACGGGAAGCACAGAGACCGAAGGCATCCGGCACCTGGGCGAATTCGGCGTGGTGTTCCTCATGTTCGTGATCGGGCTGGAGTTCAGCCTGCCCAAGCTGCGGGCGATGCGCAAGCACGTGTTCGGGCTGGGCCTGCTGCAGGTGCTGCTCACCATGGCCCTCGCCACGGCCGGCGCCCTCGTCATCGCCACGCAGCTGCCGCCGGCCTGGCGCCTGGGCTGGCAGACGGCGCTGGCGCTGTCGGGCGCGCTCACCATGAGCAGCACCGCCATCGTGGTCAAGCTGATGGCCGAGCGGCTCGAGCTCGAGAGCGAGCACGGCAGGCGCGTGATGGGCGTGCTGCTGTTCCAGGACTTGGCGGTGGTGCCGCTGCTCGTGCTGATTCCCGCGCTCGGCGCACCGCCCGAGGCGCTGGCCAAGGCGCTCGGCTTCGCATTGTTGAAGGCTACCTTCCTGATCGGCCTCCTGCTCTACGGCGGCCCGCGCGTGATGCGCTGGTGGCTCACGCTCGTCGCGCGGCGACGCAGCGAAGAGCTCTTCATCCTGAACGTGCTGCTGATCACGCTGGGCCTGGCCTGGCTGACCGAGCTGGCCGGCCTCAGCCTCGCGCTGGGCGCCTTCATCGCCGGCATGCTGGTGTCGGAGACCGAATACAAGCACCAGGTCGAGACCGATATCCGCCCGTTCCACGACGTGCTGCTGGGGCTGTTCTTCATCACGGTCGGCATGTCGCTCGACTGGCACATCGTGGTCGACCGCTGGCTGCTGGTGGCCGTGCTGCTGCTGGTGCCGCTGTTCTTCAAGCTGGCGCTGGTGACGCTGCTGGCGCGGGTGCTGGGCGCGACCTCGGGCGTGTCGCTGCGCACCGGTCTTTATCTTGCGCAGGCCGGCGAGTTCGGTTTCGTGCTGCTGACGCTCGCGCAGGACAAGAGCCTCCTGCCGCCCTGGCTCGCGAACCCGGTGCTGGCGTCGATGGTGCTGTCGATGCTCGCGACCCCGTTCATCATCATGTACAGCAACGCCATCGTGCGAAAGCTGGTGGCCAGCGACTGGCTGCAGCAGTCGCTGCAGATGACGAGCATCGCGCGCAAGACCATCAACACCGCCCGGCACGTGATCATCTGCGGCTACGGGCGCTGCGGCCAGAACCTCGCGCGCATCCTGGAGCGCGAGGGCATTCCGTACATGGCGCTCGACCTCGACCCCGATCGCGTGCGCCAGGCCGCCGCCGCCGGCGACTCGGTGGTGTTCGGCGACGCGGCGCGGCTGCAGGCGCTGATGGCCGCGGGCCTCGCCCGCGCCAGCGCGGTGGTCGTCACTTACCTCGATGTGCCCGGCGCGATGAAGGTGCTGGCCAACACCCGCGCCCACGCAGCCCATGTGCCGGTGATCGTGCGCACCCAGGACGACCACGACCTCGAGAAGCTGCAGGCGGCAGGCGCGACCGAGGTGGTGCCCGAGGCCATCGAAGGTTCGCTGATGCTCGCAAGCCATGCGCTCGCATTGGTCGGCGTGCCGATGCGGCGCGTGATCCGCGTGGTGCAGGACCAGCGCGACGCGCGCTACAACCTGCTGCGCGGCTACTTTCACGGCGCCGACGACGACAACGCCGACGAGATCGACCACGAGCGGCTCAACAGCTTCACCCTGACCCCCGGCGCCCGCGCCATCGGCCACACCCTGGAGCAGCTGGCGCTGGACACGCTGGGCGTGCGCGTCGCCACCCTGCGTCGGCAGGACGGCCAAGCCCGCGTGCCTACCGGCGAGACCGTGCTGACCGATGGCGACACGCTGGTGCTGTCAGGCAAACCCACGGCTCTGGCCATCGCGATCGAGCGCCTCCAAAAAGGCTGACGTCCCCTTCAGGAAGACCGAGGAACCGTCCGGCGGGCCTTAGATATCGCACCCGGAGAGGGTAGGCGAAGCGGACGCGAAGTGCCGCGCAGCCTGGGGCCAGCTCCGTGCCCGCGCTAATTCACCAGGGTGGGATTGCGCTTTTCTTCTTCGATGCGCTGTTGGCGCCGCACCGCTTCGCACTGTGCGTGCGCCTTGAACTCGGGCTTGAGGCACTGCGTCGCCATGCACTGGGCCTTGGCGATGAAGTTGCGGTCGCCGCACAGGGCCTGCGGTTCGGACGGAGCGGAGGGGGCCGGTGGCGGCGGTGCCGCTGGCGCAGCAGGCGCAGGCGCTTCCGGAGTTGCGGCCTGGGGCGCAGCGGTCGCCTGCTTGCGTGGCTTGGCAGCCGGCTTGGGCGCGGCCACTGGCGCAGCAGCTTCTGCTGCGGGCGCTTCTGCGGCCGGCGCCTCCGACGTCACGGCGGGCTCGGCAGGCGGAGGCTCCGCGGCTGGCGGTGCGGCGACGACCGGCGCCGGTGCGGGCGCAGCAACGGGCGGCGGCGGGATTTCGACCGGCTCGGCCGTCTTGCGGCTGCCATAGCCATACCAGCCCGCAACGACCATCACCACCGCGAGCGCCAGCAGACCCAGCCACAGCGCGAGGCCGCGTCGGCGCAACGGCGGTTCGGGGGGCTCGGGCGGCCGGGGAACCTTGACCCGCGAGCGCTTCCGCTCTGACCGTCCGACAGAAGACGATGCCGACGCGGCCGGCTGGCCGGGCGCCAGGATCACAGTGCGCTCATCCCCCGGCGCAGCAGCGGGTGCCCTGCCGAAAAAGCTGCGTGAGGACGGCGCAGGCTCGGGCAGGTCGAACAGCGGCGCTGGAATCGTCGGAGCCCGCAACTGGGCGGGCGCGGTGGTGGCCCATTCGCGGTCGGCCTGGCTGTCCGGGCTGGGGGGAGGAGGAATACGGCTGGCCGTTGCGGACAGCGTCGTGCCACAGCTCTTGCAGAAATTCGCGCTCTCGCGGTTTTCCGTGCTGCAGACCGGACAGATCGAGGCCATGGCTTACTTACTGACTACTCTCGGGATCGAAAACAAGAACTTGCTGCGGGTGCGGCCTGCGGATCTGGGCTCGGGCTGTGCTGGCACCGAAGACGCCTCAGCCTCTCAGGTCACCGCCACACGCTTGGTGCGGTGCGCCATGCGCTTGGCGATCACGGCGCCGAGCGCCATCGCGATCTCCAGCGCCATGTTCGGCTGACGGTTCGACATTTCCGCAAAGCGGATCGCCGTGAGGCGCCAGACGCGTCCCGCGCCGGTCACGACCACGTTGGCCGCGTGCGGTTGGCGCGAGAAGAAAGCACCTTCACCCACCACCGAACCCGGCGAGAGCACGGCGAGGCGCATCTGTTCCTTGCTGCTGACGCGGTGCACGCTGATGGCGCCGCTCTCGACGAAGAACACGGAGCGGTCGGGCGTGTTCTGCTCGATGAGCACGTCGCCCACGCCGGTGTCGATGGGCTGCAGGTAACCGGCCACCGTGTCCCATTGCTGGACGGTGAACGTCAACGCAAAAGCGTCGGTGCTCGTGTTTTCCGCGATGGCGCGGCTCAGGTTCTGGATGGACATTTTTTCTTCGACCCCCGCATGTGGGTTGAAGTATCCGCGAAGGCCGCGAGTTTCGGCTACAAGTGTTTACGTTTCGCCGGGCGACGCATCGCCATGTGTCGCTATTTCCCGATACAGAAACGCGAAAAGATGACACCCAGCAGATCGTCGGCGCCGAACTCCCCGGTGATCTCGTTGAGCGCGTTCTGCGCCAGGCGCAGTTCCTCGGCCAACAGATCGAGCAGCTGGGCCTGGGCGGCGAGGTGGCTGGCGGCCAACGCCAGGTGCGTCTCGACCTTGCCCAATGCCTGCACATGGCGCGCCCGTGCGAGGTAGACGCCTTCGGGCACGGACTGCCAGCCGGCCATCGCCAGCAATTGATCGCGCAGGGCCTCGATGCCGAGACCGGTCTTCGCCGACAGCGCGATGCCCCGAGCGGGAGCGGCAGTTGGCGCGGCGTCCTGCTTGTTCCAGACATCGAGCACCGGCACGCTCGCGGGCAGCTTGCCCTGGAGCCCGCGCAGGATCTCGGCATCGGCGGCCGCGTAGTCCGGCTGGGCGGCGCGCGTCAGGTCGTGCAGGAACAGCACGGCATCGGCGCTTTCGATCTGGCCCCAGGCGCGCGCCACGCCGATCTGCTCGACCTCGTCGCTGCTTTCGCGCAGGCCCGCGGTGTCGGCCACGTGAAGCGGCACGCCGTGGATCTGGATCGTCTGCGAGACCACGTCGCGCGTGGTGCCCGCCACCGCACTCACGATGGCCAGTTCGGCGCCGGCCAGGGCGTTGAGCAGCGAACTCTTGCCCGCGTTCGGCTGGCCCGCGATGACGACCTTGATGCCTTCGCGAAGCAGGGCGCCCTGCTTGGCGCGCTGCTGAACGGCGGCGAGTTGCGTCTGCAGCCTGGCGAGTTGCCCTGTGGCATCGGCCTTCTGCAGAAAGTCGATTTCTTCCTCTGGAAAGTCGAGCGTCGCCTCGACCAGCATGCGCAGATGGATCAGCGCATCGCGCAGCGTGTGGATCTCGCGCGAGAAGGCGCCCGACAGCGAGCGCCCGGCGCTGCGTGCGGCCGCCTCGGTGCTGGCGTCGATCAGGTCGGCGATGGCCTCGGCCTGGGCCAGGTCGATCTTGCCGTTGAGAAAGGCACGCTGGCTGAATTCGCCCGGCTCCGCCACGCGCAGGCCGGGCAGGCGCGGGCGTCCGGTGACGGGATCGGCTTCCGCCGCCGCTTCGAGGCAACGCGCCAGCAGCAGTTGCAGCACGACCGTGCCGCCGTGGGCCTGCAGCTCCAGCACGTCTTCGCCGGTAAACGAATTCGGCGAAGGAAAGTGGATCGCCAGCCCGTGATCGACCGGCTCGTCGTCGGCGTCGCGAAACGGCAGGTACGTCGCCTCGCGCGGCTTGAGCGCTCGCCCGCAGATCGCCTCGATCAGCGGCGCCAGCCGCGCGCCGGACACCCGCACGATGCCCACCGCCCCGCGCCCCGAGGCGGTGGCGATGGCGACGATGGGATCGGTGGTGCGGGCGAAGGTCATGGCAAGAGCGCGATTCTTTCAGCAAAAAGGAAAAGGGCCGCGGATGCGGCCCTTTGCGGTCACGGTGGTGGTGCGGCTTACTTGCCCAGCACGCCCAGCCGCTTGTTAATGAACCACTGCTGCGCGATCGACAGCACGTTGTTCGTGATCCAGTACAGCACCAGGCCGGCCGGGAAGAAGATGAACATCACGCTGAACGCGAGCGGCATGATCCACATCAGCTTGGCTTGCATCGGATCGGGCGGCGTCGGGTTGAGCCAGGTCTGGAACAGCGACGTGGCGGTCATCACGACCGGCAGGATGTACCAGGGGTCCGGTGCCGAGAGGTCGGTGATCCAGCCGATCCACGGGGCGTGGCGCATTTCGACCGACGACAGCAGCACCCAGTAGAGGGCGATGAACACCGGGATCTGGATCACGATGGGGAAGCAGCCGCCCATCGGATTGACCTTCTCGGTCTTGTAGATCCGCATCATCTCTTGCTGCATCTCTTGCGGCTTGTCTTTGAGCCGCTCGCGCATTTCCATGATCTTGGGGTTGATGGCCTTCATCTTGGCCATGCTGGCGTAGGCCTTGGCGTTGAGCCAATAGAAGGCCGCCTTCAGCAGCACCACCAGCGCCACGATCGCCCAGCCCCAGTTCCCCAGGAAGCCGTGCAACTGGATCAGCAGCCAATACAGCGGCTTGGAGATGATCGCGAAGATGCCGTAGTCCTTCACCAGGTCCAGGCCCGGGGCGAGGGCTTCGAGCTTCTTTTCTTCCTGGGGACCGGCGAACAGCACGCTGCTCACGGTCTGCGTGGTACCCGGGGCGATCTTCGGCAGCGTGGCCACCATAGCGACGGTGAAGAGGTTGTCGCCCAGGTCCTTCACGCGGAATTCGCGGCGCAGTTGCTCGCTGGCGGGGTCGCCCTTGAGCAGCCAGGCCGACGCGAAGTAGTGCTGCACCATCGCGATCCAGCCGTCGTTGGCGGGCGGCGGCGGTTCGATCTTGCCCTTGGCGATGTCCTTGAAGTCGAGCTTATGGAACTTCTTCTCGTTGGTGTACGCGGCGGGACCGGTGAAGGTGTTGGTGCCGAACATCGTGCCGGCAGCCACCGTGCCGTGGCGCAGCAGTTGCATGTAGAGCTGCGCGTCGCGCGGCTGGTCGCTCACGTTGGCGACTTCGTGGCGCACGCCGATGGCGTAGTCGCCGCGATGGAACACGTAGGTCTTGGTGTACTTAAGGCCGCCGACGGGGGCGCTCTCGAAGCTCACTTCCAGCGTGTTCTGGCCGGCGGCCATTTCGCGCGGGCCGGCCTTCGGCGTCATCGGCGTCAGGTGGTTGGGGAAGCGGTCACCGGTATCGACCGTGTTCAGCAGGCCGGTCTGTGCCACGTAGCGGGTGGCGGGCGAGCCGTTTTCGAACAGCACGACGCGCTTGGTGCGGTCGGCTTCGTCGTACTTCTGCAGCTCGAGGTGGTTGACCGTGCCGCCTTCGCTGTCGATCGTGGCCTTGAACAGGTCGGTGGTCACGACGACCTGCTCGCGCGGCGCGGCGGCCGCAGCCTGCGTGGGCACGGCGCCCGCGTTGCCGCTGGTGCCGGATGCCGTCGGCACGCCGTTGCTGGAGGCAGGCGTGGTGCCGGCCGGGGCGGTGGCGACGGCGGCGGGCTTGCTCGACGGCAGGAAGGTCGGCTTGTTGCCGTTGAAGACCTGCCATTGGTCCCACAGCAACACCAGCGAGAACCCAAAAATCACCCACAGGATCGTGCGGCGGATATCGTTCATGACGAAGACTTCTTGTCGGAGGAGAGAAGAGACGAAAACAGCGAGCCTGACTTGTCAGTGCGACACGGTGATTTCGGTGGAACCGGATCGTGGCCGCCCTGGCACCAGGGCTGGCAGCGCGCGATGCGGTGCAGAGTGAGGTAGCTGCCCTTGAGCGCGCCGTGCACTTCCAGCGCCTCGATCGAATACACCGAGCAGGTCGGCGTGAAGCGGCACGACTGGCCGAGCCAGGGGCTCAGCAGCAGGCGGTAGCCCTTCACGAGGCCGATCAGCAGGCGTTTCATGAGGAGGAGGGGGAAGAAGGTGCAAGTGCCGGTGCGGGCGAACGCGCGGCACGCGCCAGCAACTGCTGGAGTTCGGCGCGCACGGCGCCCTTGAGCTTGTCCGAGGACGCGCTCACGAATTCCTTGCGGTCGAAACCCGCCCGCAGCCGCACCACGTGCGCAGCACGGGGCAGGGCGACGTCGGGTGCGGCGCTCACGGTGTAGATCTGGCGCTTGATGGCATTGCGCGTGACGGCACGGCGCGCCCAGCGCTTGGGCACCATGGCGCCCAGCCAGACATCGTCAGACGCGAACAGCGGAGCCGCGCTCGATGCGAGATCGAGCGCACAGCGATGCAATGCGAAATGAGCAGTGCGCGCCACGGTGGCACCTGCGAGGACGGCCTGGAATTGCGCGCGGGTCTTGAGCCGCTGCATGGAAACCGAGCCTGACACGCCGTGTGCGCTAGCTGAGGGAGCTGGCGCTGGCGGGTCGGCTGCTGGCAACGGCAGGTGGGTTGCCGTCAGACGGCCAGGCGCTTGCGGCCCTTGGCGCGGCGTGCGTTGATGACGGCACGGCCGCCGCGGGTCTTCATGCGGACCAGAAAGCCGTGGGTACGGGCGCGGCGGACTTTGGATGCTTGGTATGTGCGTTTCATGATGGTTCCTGATTCCCTGATTTCCGCATGCGAAAAGCAGCGGGCGCTGGGGAGCGTGTTTCGGATGGCCCCCGAAAGACGCAATGAGGTTTTCAGGGAAACCCGCAATTATCGCAAACATTCGGCCCGGGAACAATCTTCGACTGGATTTGCGGGCCTTTCGCAGCCGTCCACAGCGTGTGGATAAGGTTTTGACAAGT